>CANKOI010000026.1 GCA_947484175.1 Deltaproteobacteria bacterium | reverse complement strand
TGAGCGCCCTCCCGTCGGGGTTGGCCACCCTCTCCGCACAGACCTGCAACGCGTGCCACTGGGCCGCCCACGACACCTGGTCGGGCAGCGGCCACGCTCACGCTTGGTCGAGCGCCAGTTTCCAAGCTGCGCTCACCACCGCCGGCAACAGTACGGCCTGCCTCGGCTGCCACCTGCCCCTCGCCGCCCAGCACGATCAGCTCGCCGCCGGCTACGTCGACGGCGATCTGGCCCGGCCGCAGCTCGCTCCGAACGCGGCCTTCGACGCGTCGCTCATGTCCGAGGGAGTCACCTGCGCGGCCTGCCACGTGCGCGAGGGCACCGTGCTCGGCAGCCACGCCACCGACAACGCCCCCCACCCGGTCACCGTGAGCGCGGAGCTCTCCGGCAGTGGCTTCTGCGCGTCGTGCCATCAGCTCACCTGGCCGGAAGGCGACCGCCCCTTCTACGACACCTACGGCGAATGGGCTGCGAGCGCCTACGCCACCGCGGGAGTCGACTGTCAGGACTGCCACATGGCGCCGCAGGGGGGCGCGCCCCAGCCGGGTAACGCCGCGATCGGCCCCGCTCACGCCTCGCCCACCTCCGTGGCCCGAGCCCTCACCACACTCGTTTCGTTGCCGTCGGCCGAGGTCACTCGCGGCGCCACGCTGGTCGTCGGTGTGAAGCTCCTGAACACGGGCGCTGGCCACACGGTACCCACGGGCAACCCCTTCAAGGGCTGGACCATCGAGACGGTCCTGATCGACGCCGCGGGGAAGGATTTGGCGCCGCCCCACAAGCTGGTGCTGGCGCGCACCGTGGAGAACACGCCACCCTGGAAAACCCTGGCCGACGAACGCCTCGCCGCGGGGGCCACTCGTGAGTACACCGCCACCTTCAAGCCAAACGCGAAGGGCGCTCCGGGAGCAGGCAGTGTGCTGGTCCGCGCGGTGCGCGGGGAGAAGCGGGTGGAGCTGCGGCGGGTGCCCGTTCGGATTCGCTGACCTCCGTTCCCGGCGGGGCGCGTGGTAGACTGGCGCATGCGTCTTGTTCCTTCGTTGCTCCTCCTCGCAGCCTGTGCAGCCCCCGAAGCCCCGGAAACCGCCGAAGCCTCCAAAGAGACGTGGTCGAGCGACGTGGGGGCCCGTCTTGACGTAGCCGGAAGCCGAATCTACCGGACGCCCACGGGTCCGGCCGCGGAGATGCCCAGCGTCGGGATGAGCGCTCGTTTCGATCGGCACGGGGCGATCGTGAAGCAGGCGGGAGGGGGGACCATCGAGCTCGCGCTCGTCACGGCCGGCCGCCGCGACGTCGAGTTGTTGCCGTCGGCGCCTCCCTCCTTCGGCGCCGGCGCTCCCGGCCTCACCCTGCCCGACGGCACGGCGGCGCCACGGCTCGAGTACGTGCGCGGCCCGCTCGTGGAGTGGTTTGCGGGAACCCCCGAAGGGCTCCAGCACGGGTGGACGCTAGATGCCGCCCCGGCGGGCACCGGCCCGCTCACCTTCGGCCTCGGCCTCGAAGGGGAGCTGTTGCACCTCGAGGCGGACTCCCTTGAGCTGGTGGGCGAAGCGGGCGATGTGTGGCGGTACGACGGACTCGCCGCGTGGGACGCCACGGGGCGCGCGCTCCCGGCCACATTCGTTGCTGGGCTCAGCGGTTTGGAGGTGCAGGTCGACGATCGCGGGGCGGTGTACCCCGTAGACGTAGACCCCGTGCTCACTAGCGCCGCTAGCACGCTCACCGGCCCTTCCTTGACCAGCGCGTTCGGCTACGCCCTGTCGAGTGCCGGCGACGTGGACAGCGACGGCTACGACGACGTGATCGTGGGCGCCTACCTCGTGAGCGGCAACGCGGGCGCAGCCTACGTGTTCCACGGCTCCCCCAGCGGGCTCGCCACTACGGCGACGACCACACTCACCGGCCCCAGCGGCGCCTTCTACTGCGGCTTCAACGTGGCGGGGGGTGGCGACCTCGACGGCGACAGCTACGACGACGTGGTCGTCGCGTGCGTGTACAGCGCCGGCAGCGTGCACGTGTTCCCTGGCGGCGACGTTGGCGTGAGCACCACCGCCGACGCGAGCATCGGCAGCGGCTCCGCGATCCGGTACGGCTACGGCCTCGCGATCGTGCCCAGCGTCGACGGCGACGCGTACGCCGAGCTGCTCGTGGGGGCGCCCGCCAACGGCGGCTCCCGCGGGCGCACCTATGTGTACAAGGGTGCCGCAAGCGGGGTGAGCACCAGCGCGGCGACCACCCTCGACGGCCCTAGCCCCTCATCCTATTTCGGCCTCGCCATCGAAGCGGCCGGCGACATCAACGGTGACGGCTACAGCGACGTCGCCATCGGCGCGCCCTCCTGGTCCAGCAAGCTGGGGCAGGCGTCGGTGTACTACGGGAGCGCCACGGGCCTCTCCAGCGGGTCCGTTTCCACCATCACGGGTACGTCGGCCAAGTCACTCGGCACCGCGCTCGCGGCGGGCGACTTCGACGACGACGGCTACAGCGACCTCGCGATCGGCAGCAGTCAGGTGGCCGGCGGCGAGGTGTGGATCTACGAAGGCGGCGCGAGCGGGCTCTCCAGCACGGCCAGCACCACGCTCAGCGACTCCACCTCCAGCTACTTCGGCTCCGTCCTCGCCGCGATGCCCGATGCCGATGCCGACGGCTACGCCGACCTCGCGGTGGGCGCTTACGGGGCCGGCACCGCCTCGGTGTTCGAGGGTTCGGGCACCGGTCTTGGCAGCACCGCCGCCGTTACCCTCACCGGCACCGGCAGCACCTGGGCCTCCGCCCTCGCGGCGGCGGATGTGAACGCCGACGGCTACACCGACCTCGCCGTAGGGAACTACCTCGACACCACGACCTTCGGTCAGGTGCTTGTCTACCTCGGCTACGCCGATGACGATGGCGACGGCTACCTCGTCGGCGGCGATGGCACCGCGCAGGACTGCGACGACACCGACGAAGACGTGAGCCCTGGCGCAGCCGAAGTCGCGGGCAATGAGAGTGATGAAGACTGCGATGGCGCCATCCTCTGCTACGAGGATGCCGACGCGGATGGCTTCGTGGAGCCCACCCTCCCCACCGTTGCGTCTGCCGACGCGGATTGCGACGACACGGGCGAAAGCGACGGCTCCCTTCCCGCCACCGACTGCGATGACAGCGAAGCGAGCGCGCATCCCGGCGGCACCGAGGTGGTGGGCGACGGGATCGATCAGGACTGCGACGGTGCGGAGTCTTGCTACGAGGACGACGACGACGACGGGGAAGTCAGCCCTTCGGCCGCGCTGATCGTGAGCGCCGACGGCGACTGCAACGACGCCGGGGAAGGCGGACCCTCTGATCCCCAGACCGACTGCGACGATGGCGACCCAACGGTGTTCGCGGGCGCCAAAGAGGTGGTGGCCGACGGGATTGATCAGGACTGCAGCGGCGACGACGACTGTTACGCCGACGTCGATCTCGACGGGTTCGGCTCCACCGACACGGTCGCCGCGTCGGGCGGAGACTGCACCAAGGCGGGCTCAGCCGCGACCGCGACCGACTGCGACGACGGGGATGCCACCGTGAACCCCGCGGGCATCGAGGAATGCGACCCCCTCGACGCCGACGAGAACTGCGACGGCACCGCCGACGACCCAACCGCCACCGGCACCTCTACCTGGTTCGCCGACAACGACGGCGATGGCTACGGCGACGCCACCGACACGACCGCCGCCTGCGATGCGCCCGCGGGTTTTGTGGCCAACGCCACGGACTGCGACGACAGCGACGCCACCGTGACCGCCGCCAGCCTCTGGTACACCGACAGCGACGGTGACGGGTACGGCCTCGACAGGACTTCGCGCGCGGCCTGCGCTGGCGGCGCGGACGAAGTCGCGGTGGGCGGCGACTGCGACGACGGCGACAGCTCCACTTCGCCCGGGAGCGCCGAAACCGCGGGCGACGGCACCGATCAGGACTGCGACGGCCTCGACGACTGCTACGTCGATGGCGATGGCGACGGCGCCCGCTCCTCCACGACGGTCGCCGGCACCACGCTCGACTGCTCCGCCGCCGGGGAAGCGAGCGCGGGCGTCGCCTCCGACTGCGACGACACCGACGCCACCGCATTCCCTGGCGGCAGCGAAGGTCTCGCCGACGACGTCGACGGCGACTGCGACGGCGCCGAGCTCTGCTACGCCGATAGCGACGACGACGGCTACGGCACCGCCACCTCCGTTTCCAGCGCCGACCTGAGCTGCGACGACACGGGCGAGGCCGCCACAGACGGGAGCGACTGCGACGACAGTGACGGCAGCGTGAATCCCGGTGCAAGCGAGGCGGCCGGCGACGGCGTGGACCAGGACTGCGACGGCACCGAATTCTGCTACGAAGACAACGACGACGACGGCTACCGCCCCGACATCGCTCAGGAGCTCGTGAGCGCCGACACCGACTGCGACGACGCGGGCGAGGCCACTTCCGGAGATCCACTCGGAGACTGCGACGACGTCGACGCGGCCTACCACCCCGGGGCCAGCGAGAGCGACTGTACAGACCCCAGCGACTACAACTGCGACGGGTCCACTGGCTTCGAGGACGACGATGCCGACGGCTGGGCGGCCTGCTTGGAGTGCGACGACGCCGACGCCACCGTGAATCCCGATGGGGTGGAAGCGGTGGGCGACAGCGTCGATCAAGACTGCGACGGCACGGAGGTGTGCTTCGCCGACACGGACGACGATGGGTACCGCCCCGACGACGTGAGCACCGTCGAGAGCGCCGACCCTTCGTGCGGCGGCGCGAGCGAAGCGGTGGCTGAAGATCCCGTGGGCGACTGCGATGACGCCGACGCGAACGTGCACCCCGACGCCTCTGAGATCGTGGGCGACGCCTTCGACAGCGACTGCGACGGCGGCGAGCTCTGCTTCGCCGACGGCGACGAGGACGGGTACCGAACCGGAGACACGGTCGCCAGTCTCGATTCGGACTGCGACGACGTGGGCGAAGCCCTCAACAGCGAGGCCGACGAGGACTGCAACGACGCCGATCCCAACTTCCACCCCGGGGCCACCGAGGAGGAGTGTGACGGCACGGACGACGACTTCAACTGCGACGGCTCCGTGGCCGACGCCGACGCCGACGCGGATGGCTACCCCGCCTGCGAAGACTGCAACGACAGTCTCGCGTCGGTGAACCCCGGCGCGGTGGAAATCTGCAACGGCCAGGACGATAACTGCACCGGAACCAGCGACGAAGACGCCATCGATATGCAGGTCGTGTACGCCGACGCCGACGGCGACGGCTACGGCGACCCCGCCACCACCAGCTCGGCCTGCGGCACGCCCGACGGCTGGGTGCTGGACGCCACCGACTGCGACGACACGAGCGCCTCCCGCCACCCCGGCGCGGCCGACCTTCCCGACGACGGAATCGATCAGGACTGCGATGGCATCGACGCGACCGAAGGCGACAGCGGCGAGCCGCGCACCCGTGAGGGTGGCTTCTTCGGCGGCTGCAGCGGCGCAGCGGGAACTCCCGCGGCTGCCTTGTTGGGGCTCGTGGCGCTGGCGCGCCGGCGGCGTCGTACGGGGTGATCACGATTTGAGCGGACCTTCGCCCCAACAGCGCCGCGTCCTGCGCGGCGACCGGAACCGCGGGTGCTGAGTCAGCCCCGATAGACGATCGGTGCCCCGCCGTCGGGGTTCGGGAAGGCGATGCCTTCCCGAAGGACGACGGCCAACGTGACACCGTAGGGGCCCGCCGTGAAGGAGTGGGGCTCGCCCACGCCGCGAACCTCGCGGTCGCCGGCGCGGAGCCTGCGGCCCGCGGAGTCGAGATACTCGCCGGCGAGCACGAATACTTCCTCGCCGCCGAGGTGTTCGTGCTCGGGATGCGCCACGCCGGGCGCGAGCTGCACGAGGCCCACGTCGGCCCCCGCCGTGGCAGGGCCTCCGTCAATGTGCCACAGCCGCATTCCGGGAATCAGGCCCGGCGCCCAGCCGCGACCCGCCTCGGCGCGATCGAGGATGCCCGCGGCCGTGCCTGCCGGCACGTCGGCCATGCTCGCGAGCACCTGCACGAAGGCCTGCCACGGGTTCGCCACCGCGGAGAGCACCGCCAACAAACCGTACGGCGGGGCCGCGATCGGGAGCAACGCCGCCACCATGCCCGTACCGAGGCGCACCTCTTCCGCTTCGCTCAGCTCCATGAACGTCCGTTTCATGCCGCCCCCAAAGCCGCGCGGAGCTTGGTGAGCGCCGCGGCCGTCCGTGATTTCACCGTGCCGAGCGGCACGCCCAACCGTTCGGCGATCTCACTGCTGCTCAACCCGTCAAAGTAGGAGAGCTCGATGACGATGCGCTGATCTCGAGGGAGCTGTACGAGCACCTCGGCGATCCGGCGCTCGTCACCGGAGCCCGGCGTGCCCGCCGCGGGGATGCGCGCGAGGCTCGACTCCTCCAGCGAAACCCGACGCGAGCGACCGGCCGACTTCACGCGATCGAGCGAGCGGCTCCGCATGCGCAGGAGCAGCCAGGTACGCACACTTCCCCGCGAGGCGTCGTAGGCTCCCGCGCTGCGAAACGCCTCCACGAATACGTCGTGGAGCACCTCCTCGGCCTCTCGCCGTTCGCGCAGCACGCGAACACCAACCGCCAACATCAGTCCCGAATACCGTTCGTAGAGCGTGGCCAGACCCGAACGGTCGCCTTCCGCCATCGCGGCCACCAGCGCGGCATCTTCGGGCGCAGCGTTCACGAACCAGTCCCCGGGGGCATCGCACCCGTACCCGACCGAGAGAGGAGCCGCCATCCACACCATGCCGACACTACGAGCGCCGAACCTGGTTGGATCAGTTCCCCATGCCGCCCAGTCGGCTCCCGGCGCATGGAAGCGCCACTGCGGCATGGGGAACTGCGGAGTGGGGGAGAGTCGCCACGAAGGCGCGTTACGAACGCGCCTTCGTCCTGACGCTCGTAGCCTGCGGAGGGCGACAGGTCGGCGACGGTAGGGGGCGAGGCCGGCCGAGGCCTTGCCCCCCGGTTCGGATCACCGTTCTAACCAGCGTGTCGAGAACACCTCTTCGGGCAGCGCCACCTCGAAGCTCACCCTGTCGAAGGTGATCTCCGTACGGCTGCCCTTCTCCACCTGATCCTCCACCACCATCTTCATCGGAAACTCGCGCCCTTCAATCTTACGAATGTCCCGCATCAGCCAGGTCTTCAAGAGCTTCCCCTGCAACGCGAACAACTCCTGACGCACCGGGATGAAGCTCGCCTGGTCCACCCAAATCAGGCGCTTCGGGTACGACACCGAAGTGTCGCGGGCGATCATCTCGATCTTCCAAGCTTTCCGGCCCTCCACCAGTTCTTCCGCCACGATCGTTCCGTTGTAGGCCTTCTGCCACCGAGACGACTCCATGAGGTCTTCGTACGACATGTCGGAGCCCATCAGGTCGTCGCGCAGCAGGTGGCCGGAGAGCTTCTGCACTTTTTCGATCGCGGGCAGGTACATCCACAGCTCGTCCACCTTCTTGAGCATCTTGGTGCCCTTGTCGCGAGCGGGCTCGAGGTACTCCATCGCCATCTCGTCCTGACCGCGGCCAAAGCTGCGCATCTTGTACGACTTGGTGCGCGTGCCCTTGGTCACCGTCATGGTGAGGCTGGAGTCACGCGCCTCGTAGGTGAGATTCTTGTCGATTTGGACAAGGATCTCGTCGACCGTGAGCGCAAAGGCGAACCGGACGGAGAGGAGGAAGGCGAGCACAAGCGTGGACATGGTTCTCCGAGACTAACGGCGGTGCCGCATCGCTTCGACAGGTTGGATTCGAGAGGCGCGCCACGCCGGCAGGATGCCCCCGACGACGGCCATGGCGAGACCGAGGAGGAAGGCGAGCACCACGGTGTCGACGGAGGCGTGGGGGTAGACGGTCTCGTGCAGCGGGATGCCAGCGGGCGCCTTGGCGACGGCTTCGCCGAGATGGATGCCCACCCGCGACAGGTAGAAGGCCACGCCGCTCCCGAGGCTCACCCCCACCACGCCGCCGAACGCCGCGATGGTGACCGCTTCGACGAGGAACATGGCGCGGGTTTGGCTGCTGGTGAGGCCCATCGCGCGCATCACGCCGATCTCGTTGGTTCGTTCGAGCACCGACATCAGCATTGTGTTCAGGACACCCAGCCCCGTGATGAACACGATGATGCCCGACACGATTCCGCGGACGGCCTGCAAGAAGGCACCCACCGAGTCGAAGGGGGGGCGTTCGTTCCAAGCGGCCACGTCATAGGCGGAGAGGGCGCTCTGGCTTCGGAGAGCGGCGGCCACTTCGTCTGCGTCGTCGTGGTCGGCCGTGTGCACCAGCACCTCAGTGGCGCCTCCTTCGAGATCGGCCAGCCATTGGGCCTGCGACAGGAGCACGAAGGTCTGGCGGTTCACGTTCTTGTTGCCGAGGTCTACGAGGCCGACCACCTCGAGTCGCGCCGGGGACGGGGATCCATCCTGAGTCTGCCCCAGCACGATCACCACCCCGCCCACCTTCACGTCGAGCTCTGCCGCGAAAGTCTCGCCCAGCACCGCTTCGCCATCCTTGGCGGGAAGCCGCCCCGACGACAGGTACACGTCGAGGTCGAGGATGTCGGTGTAGTAGGCGATCGGCGCCCCGTGGAGCAACGAGAAATTCTCGCCGATGTCCTGATCCTCCCGCGCGCCCGTCACCCCCATCATGATGTGCGGGTGCGCGCTCAGAACACCCGGCTGCCCCTCCGCCGCGGCGACCACGGCGGCCACGTCCGGCAGGTTGTAGGCCAACGGCATGAGCTGGTCGCGCCGAGCGTACTCCGGGTCCACCACCCGCACGTGCCCCACCGCCGCCGCTGCGAACTTCAGGGTGTCGAGCAGGATTCCCGTGAGCATCGAGAGCGCCACGGTGAGCAGGCCCGTGCCGAGAGCGACGGTGAGCACGGTCAAGAGCGTTCGGCGGCGGTTGCGGCCAAGGTTCCGGAAGGCGAGTTGGAGCAGGATGCCCATCTCAGTCCGCCTTGACGGCGTCGGCCGGCACGATGCGTGAGGCCCACGTGGCCGGCCACAGGGCGGCGAGGACCGAAACCGTGGTCCCAAACGCCAGAGCGACCCCCACTACGCCCCACGAGAACTGCGTGTAGATCATGGTGCTCATCGCCATCGATCCACCGAGGGTGTCCACCGCGCTGGAGAGGTCGATCCCCTTTCGCTGCAGATGGGCCACCGCTCCCCCGCCGAGGAGTGCCCCCATCAGTCCCGCCGACAGCCCCATCACGCCGCCTTCGAGCATGAACAGCACGCGGATGTCGCGGCGACGCATGCCCAACGCCAGCAACGTACCCACCTCGCGCACGCGCTCGAACGCCGCCATGATCACGGTGTTGGCGATGCCGACCGCCGCGATCAGCATGATCATTCCCACCACGATCGACAGGCTCTTGCGGCGGATGCGGTTCAGAGCGAGCAGGTCTTCGCACTCCTGCTCGAGCGTGGACGTCTGGAAGCCCTTGCCGGCGAGGCGCGAGGCCGCTTCAGCATGGTCGCCGCGGAGACGCACGGAGAGGTGGCTGCGGGCGTCGCCGAGGAGCGCAAGCGGAACGGCGTCGGTGAACTCCAGCCAAGCGCCGAGGTTGTCGAGCGCGGCGTTGTCGCTGCGCACCAAGCCCACCACCCGGAAGTTGTTCGCGTTGATCGCGCCGTCGCGTGTGCGCGTCTGCAGCACCACGTCGGTGCCCTCTTCAAGCGCGAGCAGGCGCGCGAGGCTGTGACCCACGGCGAGCTCGTTCGCCCCCGGCGTGGGCCAGCGCCCCTGAACCTTCCAGCCGTCGCGCGGAAAAACGAGCGGGTCGCGCTCCCCATCGTAGGCCCACACCGTGATGCGCTGCGCATCGGAGCCGTTCACCAGCTTCGCGGCGAAGGCTGTTCGCGCCGTCCACGGTCCGAGGTCATCGAGCAGCGCGGCGAGCTCGGCGGGGACGGGGGCAGCGTCGGCGAGCGGGTAGGTGAGCCCGTCGGTGGGGTAGCCATCGGGGCGGAGGAGCAGGTCGGCGGCGTACGTCGTTCTTGCTGCCCGCAGTACGTTTTCGTCGAGGCCGGCCACGAGCCCCCACCCGAGAATGCTCAGTCCCACTCCGAACAGCACGGCGGCACCGGTGATCACGGTGCGGCTGGTGTTGCGGAGCAGGTTTCGCCCGGCGATCGCGAGGAGGAAACTCACGACGGCGCTCGGACCTCGTCGGCCACGACCTCGCCGTCTTTCAGGCGCACCACCCGCTTCGCCCGCGCCATCACCATCGGGTCGTGCGTGGAGAAGAGGAAGGTGACGCCCTTCTCCTCGTTCATCTGCCGCATGAGGTCGAGAATGGCCTCGCCGTTGGTGCTGTCGAGGTTGGCGGTCGGCTCGTCGGCGATGACGATGGCCGGCGACTTCACCAGCGCTCGAGCGATGGCCACGCGCTGCTGCTGGCCGCCGCTGAGCTGCGAAGGCCGCCGATGCAGGTAGTCCTTGAGCCCCACCTCGGTGAGCGCCTTCTCTACCCGCTCCGCGCGCGACCCCTCCACTCCGGCAAGGCGGAGGGCGAGATCGACATTTTCCGACGCGGTGAGCACCGGGATGAGGTTGAACGACTGGAAGATGAACCCGATCCGCCGGGCCCGAACGGCCCCGAGCGCGTCGTCGGAGAGCGTGGCCACGTTCTGGCCGTCCAGAAAAACCTCGCCAGAGGTGGGCCGGTCGAGGCAGCCGAGCAGGTTCAGCGCCGTGCTCTTTCCGCTCCCCGAGGGGCCGGCAAAGACCGTGAACTCACCCGCGCCCACCGACACGTTCACGCCGCGGAGCGCCTGCACGAGCAGATCGCCCATCGGGTAACTCTTGGTCACGCCCACCAACTGGCAGATCATCGACGCCTCCTAAAAGCTGTACCGGGCCCACGCGTTGAGCGTGGCGGCGGGAACGAAGTGGCTCACGTTGTCGGTGGCATCGCCGGCGCTGATGTCGAACACCTCCGCGGGGGGCACGAATTCACCGTCCTTGCCGAGCGGCACCTGGGCCCCGAGGTGCACCGCCCACCGCTCGCCGAAGGTCTTGGACACATCGGGCACCAACAGCCCGGTGCCGTCCGCGACGTTCACAATCGCCGTCGTGCCCACGGCCCACTCGTCGAGGAAGCCGACGCTGGCGATCACGTCCACGTAGTGCTGGCCGAGCGTCGTGCGCGGGAGTGGCTGCTCCTCGTCGGGGTCTACGTTCGTGCCGGTGGTGGAGAAGGGGCAGTCGTAGGGAGCGTCGATGCTGGTGCCACCGCGAAGGCTGTAGTCGTAGGCGTCGGGGTCGGCCTCGCCCGTGCCGTCGTAGCGGTACTCGGCGGCCACGTAGACGCGATCGAGCAGGGGCAGGCTGTAGTCGAGCCCGGCCACCACCTCCACGCCCTCGGCGTTCACGCCGTCCTGATCGCCGTGCCAGCCGCCTTCCACCCAGAAGCCCACCCCGAGGGTACCGCGCACGTCCGCGCCCGCAAACCACGGCCCGTCGGGGCGGTAGGCGCCCACCGCGCTCCAGTCCACCTCAAACTTGTGCAGCGTCGCCTTCACTCCGCCCGCGAGCGGCAGCTCCTCGAAGCCCGGCAGCTCGTCGGGGTCCTCGAAGGGGCTGAGGTCGTCGTCGGCCGCGAGGAGGCCCACCACATCCCAGCTCGCGTTGGGCGCCACGCTCAGGCGAACGGAATTGACGCCCCGGCGCTCGCGCCAGGGCTCACTCGCCACCACGTCGCTGAACAGGTCGGTCGGGTTGAACACCAGCCCCGACCCCCAGTTCACCGCCTGCCGACCGGCGCGCACGTCTACCTTCTCACCCGTCCAGTCCACATACAGCCGCTCGACGGTGAGGTAGCCCTGCACATCGTCGAAGTGGTAGGTCGGCACTTCGGTGCAGAACTCCTCGATGCGGTCGCCCACCGCGGTGCCCTCGAGGTACTTGGCCAGCTCATCGGCGGTGTCGCGCCCCTGGGCCAGCGCACCCTCCACGGCAACATAGGCGCGGACACGCTCGGCGGGCGTGATTTCGAAGGACGGGCGCACCCGCTCCACGAGCAGCCACGGGGTGCCCCCCACGTCGACCTGGTAGAGCGCCCGCACCTCCGCGTAGCCGGCGACTTCGGCGTCCATCGCCGGTCAGTACCGAACGATGGAGTCGACGGCGTAGCCGGCAAGCACGTGCCGCCCCTGCAAGAAGCCCAGTTCGATGACAAAACCGAATCCGACCACCCGCGCGCCGAGCTTCTCGACGAGCCGTGCGGTGGCGAGGGCCGTGCCGCCGGTGGCGATGAGGTCGTCGATGACGAGGGCGCTCTGCCCCGGCGCCAGCGCATCGGTGTGCAGTTCCAACGTGGCGTGGCCGTACTCGAGCGCGTAGCTCTCGGACACCTTGTGGTAGGGCAGCTTGCCCGGCTTCCGGGCAGGCACGAAGGGGATGCCGAGCGCCATGGCGAGCGGCATGCCGAACAGGAACCCGCGGGACTCCATGCCCACCACCGCATCCACATTCTTGCCGCGCCACTCCGCTGCGAAACGGTCGGTGATCTCCCCCATCAGCGCAGCCGAGGCCAAGACCGGGGTGATGTCCTTGAACAGGATGCCCGGCTTCGGGAAATCGGGCACGTCGCGGAGGGTGGACTTGAGCCGCGCTTCGAGACTAGACATGTTGCACCTTTCGTTTGGCGTACCAGTGAATGAAGAGCCAACCGGCGCCGACGCCGGCGACCAGCAGCACGAACCAGATGAGGTCGTGCTTCACGACGTGGGCGAGGGCCGAGGGGTCCTTCAGCAGGTCGGGATTGGCGCCCAGCGTCCGCTCCCCGAATTTCGCCAGCACCCCACACCACAACGTGCTGCCCACAAACGTGATGACCGCGAACTTCGGGTAGCTCACCCGAACCAGGCCGGCCGGAAAGCCGATGAGGTGGCGCACGACCGGGAGCAGACGGGCCAAAAAGATGCCGGGCAGCGCGAACTGCTGCAGCCAAGCCTCCGCGAGGGCGAGGCGCGCAGGCGGGAGCAGGAAATAGCGGCCCCATCGCTCCACGAAGGCCCTGCCGAGCGTGTAGGTGAGCAGGTAGCACAACGAGCTGCCGAAGGTAGAGCCGAGGCCACCGGCGAGGATGACTCCCGCCAGACTCATCTTCCCCTGCGCAGCGTAGTACCCGGCCGGCGGCATGATGATCTCCGACGGGACCGGCACGATCGTGCTCTCCAGCGCCATCATCACGAAGATTCCGGGGTACCCGTTCTGCTCCGTCCACTCGAACCAGGTGACCATCAGCTCGTGAAGCATGTGTCCTCCAGTCCCAGCGCCCGCGCCGCTGGCAGCGAGGCGTGGGCGGTGGTGTCGAGCGACATCGGCGTAAGGGTGACGAAGCCGGCGAGGCAGAGCGGGCCGTCGGAGTCGGGCTCGCCATCGAATCGATCGTGGGGGCCGCCGATCCAGTAGTAGCGGCGCCCGCGCGGATCGCGCTGCTCCTGCACCATCACCGCGTACCGACGACGAGCGAGAGCGGCGGTGCGCCAGCCCCGGACCTCGGCCGCCGGTACGTTGGGCACGTTCACGTTGAGCACCTCGCCCAGAGGCAGGGGTCGAGCCGGGTAGCGCGCGAGAATCTGGGCCACGGCGAGCTGGGCAGTGGCCCAGTGGAGTACCTCGGCGCCGTCGGGCACGTGCAACGACACCGCCACCGCGGGCACGTCGTTGGATGCCGCTTCGCGGGCAGCGGCCACCGTGCCCGAGTACAGCACGTCGGTGCCGAGGTTGCTGCCACGGTTGATCCCGGAGATCACGAGGTCGGGGCGCACCGGAAGGATGCCGTGGAGCGCCAGGTAGACGGCGTCGGCCGGCGTGCCGGTGACCGACCAGCGGTTGTGGCCATGGGCGTTGACCCGCAGCGGCTCGTGCATCGTGAACGAGTGGCTCTTCGCGGACTGCTCGGTGGCCGGGGCCACCACGAACACCTCCCCGAACGGAGCGGCCGCCTCCTCCAGCGCGCGCAGCCCTGCCGCCTCGATGCCGTCGTCGTTGGAGAGGAGAATCCGCACGGCCGGGAGACTAACCGGCAACGGGGGGGAAGGCCTCGCCGGGTACCCGCCGACCGGGGCCGAGCTCGCTCCTTCCGCGGGCTCCAGACGCTTCGGGAAATTCCTCGATTGTGCCGTCGCCGCCGTGATCCCGGTACGTTACGACGTTGTGTGCGCACACGCTACAAGGACCTGTTCGAGCGGATGCTCGACCCCGACCCGATCGCCGCCGACGCCGCGTTCGACGCCGTGCTGTTCGACCGTGGCGGAGCCCTGCCCGACCTCGTCGAATGCCTACGTCGCAGCCCAACAGACTCGGTCCTTCGCTTCCTGTGTGTGCAGCTGCTCGGCTTCTCCGGCGCGAAGGCCGCTGTGCCCCCGCTGATCGATGCCCTCGACGACAAAGAGGCGTTCGTGCGCGCCGAAGCGTGCCGCTCCCTTGAAGACCTCAACGCGTACGAGGCGATTGCCCCCCTCCGCTGCCGACTCGACGACTTGGACGACTTGGTGCGCCTCGCCGCGGCCGAAGCCATCCTCGGCATCGAGGGGCGAGGCATCGACGGGCGAGGCGGCGACGACGCCTCCTTGTGAACGCGCTCTTCTTCATTCCACCGGTCGAGCTCAGCCCCGCTGGCCAGGCAGTGGACCGCGTGTACGGCTGCAATTACGGCTACGACTACAAGCCGCCGATTCACTTCTTGCAGCTGGCCACGGTGGCGGCGGTCTGGCTGGGCTGGAACGTGCGGCTGGTCGACTGCCCGGCGGAAGGCCTCGACCGCGCAGCGTTTGAGGAGCTGGCGCGAAGCCAGCGATGGGATGTGGCCGTCGCGCACAGCGTGTACCTCAGCGCCGAAGAAGACCTCTTAGGCATGCGCCTCCTCCGCGCGGCCAACCCCGGTCTGCGCGCCGTTTTCATGGGCACCGCGGCCACCTGGCGCCCTGACGAATTCCTCGACGACACCGACACCTTCTGCCTTCTCGGCGAGCCCGAAGAAACCCTTCGGGAGCTCGCGGCAGTCTGGCAGGGCGCGGGGCGCGTGGACCAGGTGGACGGGCTGGCGTGGCGCTCTTCCGACGGGCTCACGCATCGGGGCGCCTTCCGGAAGCTGCTCGACGTGTCGAAGCTCCCGATGCCCGACCGCACGCTCCTGAAGGGGGCGTACCGAGCCAACCGGCTCGACGTTCACCCGATCACCACCCTCGTCGTCTCGCGCGGCTGCGGTTTTCGCTGCACCTTCTGCACCCCGAACGCGATCGACCAGATGATCGAGCTGGAGTTCAAGCGCCTCCAGCCCAACTACGTGGATCGCCCCCCCCTCCGCAAGCGCACCGTCGACCAGATCGTGGCCGAGTTTGAGAACATCGCCGCCCTCGGGTACAAAGGCGTAGAGGTGGCCGACAACATCTTCACGTGGGGCAAACAGCGCACCCAGGAAATCTGCGACCGCATCGCCCCCCTCGGCCTGCAGTGGCTCTGTCTGGCCCGCGCCAACATGCTGCACGACCCCGCCACCATCCAGTCGATGGCCCGCGCCGGCTGCCAGCTCGTGTACATGGGCAGCGAGAGTTTCGACGACGGCCTCTTGGACGACATGGCCAAGGACCTCAAGGTGAAGGACATCTACAAGGCGGTGAAGACCTGCCGAGAAAACGGCGTGCACCCCGAAGTGAGCGTGCTCATGGGCGCCTCGCAGCATGAGTCGTGGCGCACGCTCTACAACAGCTTTCGGGCGGCGCGCAGCCTCGGTACTCGCTTCGTCCACTTTTCGGTAGCGCTCCCCTCCCCGTCCACCGAGCTCTACGACATCGCGCTGAGGGAGGGCTGGTTCACCCAGGGCGACTTTTTCCCGGTCGACAACCAGCGTGACGCGATCGTGAACCTTCCGAACTTGAGCGCTCGCGAGCTGAAGCTCGCGCTGAAGCTTGCTTATGTCGCTCAGTACCTCAGCCCCGAAGGTCTGATGAAGTCGGCGCGGAGTGTGTCGGGGCTCGCCGACCTGAAGCACAAGGCTCGGAGCGCCACCCGGCTCTTCCGCTTCTTGGGGAGTCGCCCGCCGGCGCGGCGCGTGCCACCGGGGCGGGTCACCTCGCCCGAGCTCGCGGGAGCGGCCTGACTACGCTGCGGTGTCGCAGGCGGGATCGATGCCGTCGCAGTCCTGATCGATGCTGTCGCCACACAGGTCGGTGGCATCGGGGTTCACGGTGGCCGCACCGTCGTTGCAGTCCGTAGCGTCGGCAACGAACTCGGCGGGGGCGAGGCAGGCGAATAGGGCCGCATCCGCGTCGCCGAAGCCGTCGCCGTCTACGTCTGCGTACCGCTTCTCCTCGGAGGACGAGGAGGTGTCGCAGCCGCGGCTGGTGTCGAATCCGATGCTGAATCCCGAATCCCCGATACCGAAGGGCGTGTCGCATGCGACCACAACCAGTCCGAGCAACAGCAGCAGGAGGCCGGGCAGGAGGAGGCCGAGGAGGAAGATGCGCATAGAGGATGGGCGCATCGTAGCCGAGGGCGACCGACTCCCGCCAATCCGTGTAAACCCTTCACGGGTTGCGGATGGCGAGGTGGCGGGCGGGCCGATCGTCGGGCTAAGGTGCGCGCCGTGCGACCCGCCCCGCTCCCCCTCGTAGGCCTGCTCGCAGGCTGCGGTTTCGGACTGCAGCCCACCACGGCCGAGGGCATCGCGATGATGTTGTCCGATTCGGCCGACGGGGGCTTTTCCGACGTCGACACCGACACCGACGCGGATGTAGACGACGACCTTCAGCCGGAGATCGACTCGATCGAGCCCAACTGGGGCACCACGGCGGGAGGCACCGAGGTGGTCCTCTCGGGCACCTTCGGCGACGACGCTACGGTGCGCGTGGGCGGCGTAGAGGCCGACAACAAGTCCGTTCAGGAAAAACGCGGCATCCTGGTGTTCTTCACCCCCGAGATGGGGGATGAGGGCCCGGTCAGCGTCGTCCTCGAGTCGAGCGGCGAGACGGCTACGGCCGAAGACAAGTTCACCTACTACACCGATGGCACCGGCCTCGTGGGGGCGGTGGGCAGGGTCACGTGGGTGGACATTGTAGGCGACTACTGGGTCGACCCGCCGGTCGACACCGGGTTCGCTTCCGCGATCGTGATCAAGCCCGCGGCCTTCGACTGGACCAAGTTCTACGCCGCGAGCCAGGACGAGTGCGAGTCCACCAAAGGAGGGTACGCCTACAACCCCCTCTTGGAGAGCGAAGACCCTGGCGCGGGCAGTTCGGTGACCCTCACGAGCGGAAGCGCAGAGATCCGGATGCCGTGGGACACCACCTATGGCCAGTTCGCCGACAACGATCTCTCGGCGGCCGAATTCGCCCCGAACAGCACCTACGACATTTCGGAAGTCAGCTTTAACAACGACGAGATGCCCGAGTTCACGGTCACGGCGGCGGTGCAAACTCCCGGCAGCTTTACGGTGACCACCCCAAACCTCCACGGCGATACCGTGTTGAGGATCAGCCAGAACTTCTCACTGGCGTGGTCGGGCGGCGGGGCAACCGACGGAGTGCTCCTCAGCCTGCAGCTCATGAACGCAGCAGGAACGGCGGTCGACGAGGAGGTTTCCTGCAGCCTCCGCGACGACGGCAGCTTCAACCTGCCTACCGGCTCCTTTCAGAACTGGATCGCGGGCCGCCAGCTCAACATCTTCGTGTCCCGCTTCTACGTGGCCGGCGGCACGATCGATTTTAACAACGCCGACACGGCGATCATCGGCGAGTACATGGTGTACGGGGCCGTGTTTACGAAGTGACCCCCGCGGCGGAGGTGCTGGGAGTTCGTGTCCACGCGGTAGACCGCGCGGGGCTCCTCGACCGGGTGAGCCTGTTGGTCTCGGCCGGAACGCCCGCCACCGTCGGCTACGCGAACGTTCACGTGCTGAACACCGCGGCGAGCGAGCCGGGGCTGCGCGCTTTCCTCAACACCCTCGACCTCTGCTATTGCGATGGCAACGGGGTGAAGTGGGCCGCCCGTGCCACCGGTCAGGCGATGCCCGAACGCATGACCGGCGCCGATTGGATCTGGGACTTCGCGGCGAGAGCCGAGGGGCAGTGGCGGGTGTTTTGGGTGGGTGGTGAGCCGGGCGTTGCGGAGGAGGCCGCCACGCGCCTTCGTGCGCGTCACCCCGGCTTGGTGGTGGCCACCGACCACGGCTTCCACGACGACGTGGCGCCGCTCCTGGCCCGAATCAACGGCTTTCGGCCCGACATCCTCTTGGTGGGCATGGGCACTCCCGTTCAGGAGCGCTGGGTGCAGCGCTGGCGCAGCGCCCTCGAGGTACCGGTGGTGTGGATGCTCGGCGCCACCCACGACTTCGTTTCCGGCCGGGTGCGCCGCGGCCCTGCTTGGTTGCACGGGAATCACGAATGGCTGGCGCGCCTCCTCGTCGACCCGAAGCGCCTGTGGAGGCGCTATCTGCTCGGCAACACCTTGTTCGTGGGCAGGGTGATCATCCAACGCCTGTGGGGCGAGCCGCGAATCCCTGGCCCTTGAGGTCGATCGAGGCAGCGGCGGCCCGCGGCCCCCTACAACGCTTCCAGCACCGCGTCGGTGGCCTCGCGGGTGCTCAGTGTGCCGCCGAGCTCGCGGGTTACCTGCCCCGCCTTCAGGCAGCGCTGCACCGCCCCCTGCACCCTGCGCTCCAACTCGGGGCGGCCCAGATAGGCGAGCAGCATACCCACGGTGAGCACACTCGCCAGCGGATTCGCGATGCCCTTGCCCGCGATGTCGGGCGCACTGCCGTGCACCGGCTCAAACAGCGCCGCCTTGCCCGGGTTGAGGTTGCCCGAAGCGGCAAGACCGATCCCGCCCTGCAGCGCGGCCCCGATGTCGGTGATGATGTCGCCGAACAGGTTGTTCGTGACGATCACCTCGAAGTCCTGCGGCGCCTGCACCAACCGCATCGCCAAAACGTCGACGTAAAGGTGCGACGCCGCGATCTCAGGGTATTCGCCGGCCACCAGCTTGAACACCCGCTGCCACAGGTCGTGCCCGTGGCGCATGGCGTTCGCCTTGTCGCTCATACACACCTTCTTGCGTCCGTTCTCACGCGCCCAGACGAAGGCCGCGCGGATGATGCGCTCCACGCCCTTGCGCGTGTTGATCTCCTGCTCCATCGCGACTTCGTCGGCGGTACCCCGCTTGAACTGCCCGCCCACACCCGTGTAGAGCCCCTCGGTGTTCTCGCGGAACACCACGAAGTCGACATCGCTCTCGACTCGGTCCTTCAGCGGGCAGTACCGGGCATCGAGCAGGCGGCACGGGCGAAAGTTGATGTACAGGTCGAGCTCGAAGCGACTGCCGAGGAGGATGTCCTTCGCGTGCACGTTGCTGGGAACGCGCGGGTCGCCGAGCGCCCCGAGCAGCACCGCGGAGAACTCGCTCCCGAAACGCCGCATCACATCGGGCGGCATGGTGGTGCCATCGCGCAGGTAGCGCTCGGCCCCGAGGTCGAAGTGTTCGGTCTCGATGTCGGGCGCGAGCGCGGAGAGCACCCGCAGGCCCTGCGTGATCACTTCCGTCCCGATGCCGTCCCCCGGCACCACAGCGATTCGATTCATGACGACCTCTACTTCGCGGCCAGCGCTTCGTCGGGGGAGGGTTTCCGCAGTTCCGCCTCAGCGTAGGTAAGCATCCGGCCGTCTTTCGGGCTCCAGATGTGGAAGCGGAGGCAGGCCCACACATCGCGCGGTGCCCAAGAGGTGCGGTGCGGGTTTTGCAACTCAGGCATCGCCCTCATCGCTTCGGGGAGCCGATAGAACGGAATGCGGTGATTCAAGTGGTGAACGTGGTGGTAGCCGATGTTGCCGGTGAGCCAGTGCATCACGGGGTTCATGTCGAACATCGATGAGCTGTGGAGGGCGGCGAAGGTGTACTCCCACTCCCGCCGACCGCGGATCTGCATGCCCGGAAAGTTGTGCTGAGCGTAGAACAGGTAGGAGCCCGTGGCAGTGGCCACCACGTCGGGAAGAATCACCCCGAGCAGCGCAGCCTGCCAGCCGAAAGCCCACCACGCCAGCGCCGCGAAGCTCCACTGGAACACGAGCGAGAGCAACCCATCGAGGTGCTGGCGCGGCTGACGCTTGAAGGGGGCCAAGCACATGCCCAGAACGAACATGAAGACGTAGCCGAACAGCATGGTGAGCGGGTTGCGCACAAACCGGTACCCGAGGCGTTGGCCGCGGGACATGAGGTGCCACATCCCCACAGTGACCACGGGGTAGCTCCCGATCGCGGCCCCCACCATCTTGGCGGTGTGCTTGTGGTGGTAGTCGTGGGTTTCTTTCCACACGCTCGGCCCCGTGAGCACGTAGTAGCCAACCGCCTTCATCACCCAGCCGCCCGCGGTCGAACCCTGAAGGATCGCACCGTGAAGATAGTCGTGGTAGAAGATGAAGAGTCGCACGACCAGAAGGCCCGTCAGCAACGAGGCCGGGACCGCGATCCACAGCGGCCCGAAGGCCGCCACCGAGACCGTTCCCGCCCAGACCGCCAACGCGACGACGAGGAGGCGCCAGGTCAGCGCCCGGTCCTCCTTCGCGTATTCGTTCGACGCTCGAACCAGCTCCGGACCCGTCCGCATGCCAGCCCTCCTCGCGCGTGCTTACAGGACGAACCCGATTGCGGCAAGGGGGCATCGCCGCTTTCCGAAAATTCCATTGACGGGAGAGGCACGACCGCGCACGTTGGCCGAGCATGGCAATCCGTATCCGCACCGGTGGGAACGAGTTTGAGGTCGAGGACGAAGCTGCGCTCACGCTCCTGCGTGAGCGGGGTGTGGTCGCGGAGGACGCCGAGCGGTGGGTCGGCGGGGGATGGCGCCCGGTGCAGACCAGGGAGGGTGTGGACCGCGCTCCGGCGTCCGACCCTTGGGACGCGTGGAGCGCCGTCGACGACGGAGCTGCCGAGGCGGCGCTGCACCGAGTCGTTCATGTAGCGGAGGAAGAGGTTGCCGAGCTGCCAGTGGGCTCCGTTGCTGCGATGCCACGGGCGATCGTCGTGGCCCGCCCCCCCCCTCCCGTCCCGGTGGCGGAGCCCCCGCGCCCCCAAGAGCCGGCAGCAGCCCCGCCTCCCCTCGCCCCCCCCGCCCCTCGCGATCTGGGCCTGCTCATCGGGTTCCCCGAACGTAAGCGCCGACCGCCGCCCCCCCCGATAGCGGACGAGGCCGTGCCCCTGATTCGCCCTTGGCGACTGCTCGGCATGATCGCGGGAGGCCTGCTGTTGTTGGCCGGGGCGTGGGCGGCCGCGGAGATGACCCGTCCGGAACCGACGGTGCCGGCCGTAACGAAGGCGGGGCGCCCCCCCCCCGTCGTCGACCCGTTGAAGGAGACGGAACGGCGGCTCCGGGCCGTGGCGCTGGGCGCCACTCGCCCGGTTCGAGCACCTGGCCAACTGGAAGATGCGATGACCATCGAGCTGCAAAAGCTGGGCCTGCGCGTCGTGAGCGTGCGGGCTCCCGTGACCAGGTGGACCGGCCGAAAGGACGACGACCCCGCCACCGCCGAGGTGCACGTGACGTTCCGCTCCGATGGCGAGTTGGACGCGGAGCTGGGCGCCATCCAGCTCGTTACCGGGCGCTACAAAATTGCCTACACCCTGGATATTTCCGTCATTGAAGCAATATTGGAAGACGACCAGGGCACTCGCGCCACGCACCTCGACGCGAACCGAGCCCAACGGTTCGCGCAAGGCCGAATCGGGTTGACCGAAGCCGTGCTGCCGGGCGCGTAAGCCGTGGGCGCGTCAATGCGCGCCGGGGATCGCCTCCAAGAGCCGGCGGCGCAGTGCGCCGAGGCGGAAGGGCTTCTGGATGGGCTCGATGCCCTCACGCGCGAGAAAATCACGGGCCGACGCGCTGGGCGCGCCACCGGACATGAAGAGGATCGGCGAGGCGGGAGCGAACCGGCGGAGCTCGGCGTGCAAGCGAGCGCCCCCTCCATCGGGCATCACCAAGTCGCACAGGACGAGGTCGAAACGGTCGCCTGCCTCTAGGCGCGACAGCGCCTCCGAGACGCCGCCGCAGGAAACCACCACGAACGAGGCCTCCAGGCCCTCCTCGATGACCCCTCGGATCAACACTTCGTCGTCGACGAGCAGCAGGCGAGGCAGCCTTGCGGGGGCGAGAGCCAGGGGCGATTCACCCGCAGCCGGCCCATCATTGCTGAACCCGTCCTTCGGCTTCTCGCTGGCTCCGTTCTCCGCTGGTTTGAGGCGAACGACGAAGCTGGCTCCTAGCTGACCCGGGTTCTCCAGCTCCAACGCCCCCCCGAATTCATGCACAATTCCGTGCGACACCCACAAGCCCAGCCCGGCGCCTTCGTCGCCAGCCTTGGTCGTGGAGAAGGGTTTGAAGAGGCGCTGGGCCACTTCTGAAGGCACACCCGGGCCCGTGTCGTGCACGCGCACGACCACCGCACCGCCTTCGATCCCGGTGCTCACCCCGATCGTGCCGACGCGGCCGGACTCCTCGATGGCCTGCGCTGCATTGACCAGCAGGTTCAACAAGACCTGCACCAGCCGCGGGTCCGAGGCGAGCACCGCGGGCACTCCCCCCTTCGTGCGGTGCACGCTCGCGCCGCCCCGCATTCGTGCGCCCGCGAGAAGGATCGCACGATCGATGGCGGCCTCCACGTCGATCGCGCCCAGCCCAGAGTGGTCTGCGCGCGCGAGCCCCGAGGCCGCGCTGATGATGCCCTCGATGCGCTCGGCGGCGTCGACGATGTCGGCGAGACGCGCGGCCTCAGCCGGCACAGTGGAAGCTTGGTGCGCCTCGCGGGTGGCCGCGAGTACGAAGGCGAGCGGGTTGCGGATCTCGTGGACGAGACTGCCGGCGAGCACGCCCGCAGAGACGAGACGGTCGGCGCGCCGGAGCTGCCCCTCAACCTCGCGCCGTTCGTTGGCCTCTCGCTCCATCGCCGCTTGGGCGGCCACCCGCTGGAGGGCGGCCAGCTCGGACACTTCGCTCGTCACGCCGATCACGCCTTGAATGTGGCCCGCCTCGTCGACCCACGGCCTCTTGACCGTGTCATACTCCAAGGCAACTCCGTCGCCCATCACCCGGGCCGTCCGGATGGCCGCCGTCTGCCGGGTACGCATCACCCGTTCGTCGTCGGCCCGGATTTCCTGCACCACGTCGGGCTCGAAGACGCCGTCATCGGAGGCGCCGATCAGCTCCTCGGGACGACGAAACATCATGGCGGCGGCCGCAGGATTAACGTAGACATAGCGGCTGTCTGCGTCCTTGAGGTACATGGCTTCGGCGCTGCTCTCCACGAGAAGGTGGAAACGCGAGCGCAGCTCCGCGAGCTCCGCGCGAAGCCGCTCCAACTCGCTGCTTTCGTCCGTAGACATCAACGCCCCTCCTATCCCAATCCACGTTAGGCGGCCGACCATGCGCATCCTCCCCGTCACCGTGCTGCTCGCCGCCTGCTCCGACTTCAACCTCGAGGGCCTCGGCACCGACCCCGGGAAAGACCCCGAACGCGACTCGGGATTCGACCCGGAAGAAGAGGAACTCGGAGCCTGCGACCCCGAAGAGTTCCCTGCCGAAGAAGTGACGCTCTCCGACACGTGCGGGCACGCGATCAGCGGCTTTGAGCCGGTGGTGTCCTGGGAGGTCGAGGGCAATGCGTGCTCGCAACCGGCCGTGGGTGACATCGACGGGAACGGGATGCCCGACGTGGTGGTCACGATGGGGTGGCTCTTCGAGGCCCAGGGCGAGCTCGTGGCCTACACGGGCGAGGGCTCGCTCTTGTGGGAAACCCGCGGCGCCAAGATCGCGTACGGTTCAGGCCCCACCCTCGCCGACCTCGATGGCGACGGGCACGCCGAGATCCTTGCCGTCCGCCTGCACGTCTACAACCTCGTGTCCAACTCGGAGGTGTCGATAGTGATGTTCGACGACGAAGGGAACGAACTGGCGGAGTCGGCACACTACGTCGACGGCGAGTTCGACCAAGTCACGGGCATCGCGGTCGCCGACATGGACCACGACGGGCACGCAGAGATCGTGGCGGGCCGGGTGATCCTCAACGACGACCTCACCGAGCGCGGCGTGGGGCGTTCGGGCCGCGGCTGCGACAACTACTTCGGCGTGGGGCCCCTGTACGGGGAGGGTGCGATGCCCGCGATCGCCGACATGGACCTCGACGGCACCGACGAGGTGGTCGTGGGTAACGCCTTCTACGACCCCGACGGCCGCGAGACGATGAAGACCCACGACGACGACGGAGCCGCCGCGATCGCGAACCTCGACGGCGACCCGGAGGGCGAGTTCGTGCGCGCCACCTACGGCGTGCTGGTGGCCCACGACACCGACGGCACCGAGATGTGGCGCTATGAGTTGCCGGGCGCGCGTGGCGACACCCCGGGAATCATGTCCAACGCCTCCATCGCCGACATCGATGGCGACGGGCTCCCGGAGGTGGTGGCCGCGAGGGCCAACAACCTCTGGGCCGTCAACGGCGAGGATGGCTCCGTGCTTTGGAACGCCAAGATTACCGACACCACGGGCGCCACCGGCGCCTCGATGTTCGACTTCGAAGGCGACGGGGTGCAGGAGGTGGTCTACGTCGACGAGGTGGCCGTGTACGGGTTCGACGGCGTCACGGGCACCCTGAAGTTCAAGAGCGACGAACACCAGTCCGACACTCTCTACGACTACCCCACAATCGCGGATGTGAACGCCGACGGGCACGCCGACATCGTGGTCACCCACGACGGGAACTTCGGCGCCGGAGCCGGCTTCTCCGTGTACCGCGACAAGAACAACTCCTGGGCCCCGGCACGGTCCGTGTGGAACCAACACGCCTACAGCATCACCCACGTGAACGACGACCTCACGATCCCCAAGACCGCCACGCCGAACTTCACCATCTACAACAACTTTCACTCCGCACAAGCGCTCCCTCCCGGCGAAGCCCTCGGCGCCGAGCTCGAGGCGGAAATCCTGAGCTCCTGCGACGACGACTGCGACCGTGGCTGGTTCATCGTGACGGGGCGGGCGCGCAACACCGGCGTTTCCACGATGCCGGCGGGCACCTGGCTCGCGTTGTACGCCGACGACGGCGGCACCCGAACGCTGCTCGACGCCCAGCAGACCACCGCCGACACGGTCTCCGGCATGTCGAGCGAGGCCGTGGTGTTCGCCGCCGACACGAGCTACCTCGAGGGCGTCGGGAAGATCGTGCTCGTCGTCGACGACAACGGCACCGGCACCGGGGCCGTGAGCGAATGCGACGAAGTGAACAACGAGGCCCTGCTCAAGAAGCCCTTCTGCGAGTAGCCGAATGACCCGCAGCCGCGTTCGCGGGATCGCGCTCCTCACGGCCCTCGGCCTCGGCGCGCTGCTGAGCACCCGCCTCGCCATCGTGCCCGACACCGGCATGAGCCCCACGCTTCTCGCTGGCGACGTCGTCCTCGTACTGCCACTCGCGCCCCGCGAGGGCGACATCGTGGCGCTGAGCGACCCCCTCGACCCCGCCCGGTTCACGCTTCGCCGCGTAGAAACGGTGGGGGGGGCGGTGCGCTACGACGGCCGGGCCTTCCGCACAGGGGCGCGCCCGAAGGTGCGGCTGCTCGACATGGGCGAGTTCGAGGGCAGGCCCGTGCTGCTCGAGTCCGACCATGTCACCCTGCGTGCCCCCCTGCCCACCCGCCAGGAGTTCCCCGAAACGGGCGTGCCCGACGACCGTGCCTACCTCAGCGCCGACAACCGCGACGCAGCGCTCGACAGCCGCTGGTGGGGGGCCGTGCCGCTCACCTCGATCGGCGGAGTGGTCGTCGCGAGGATCGGGGCGCCCACGACCCCGTGGCGGAGCCTGTTCGGCACGAGGGGCGAGCCTGCTGTGGTGCCGCGCTCCTCGAAGCTTAAGCCGGTCTGAACCGGACGAAGTCAGTTGGCAGCGAGCTGGAGCTGGGTGAAGCCGAAACGAACCTTCAAGGTCATTTCTTCTTCGGAGATGTCGAGTGCTACGTCTTCGACGCCCATCCGTAGCCTCAGGGGGCCCCCGGCCGGAGAAACCATCTCTTCGAGCTGGGCCTTTTTCAAGATGTGCACGGGATTGACCTTCTCGACGTGATCCTTGAGGAGCCGCTCCACCCCGCGGCTGAGCATCTGCAGAATGAAGGCGTCGCCGAGGTCGATCTCCACGCCTTCTAGGCGACCGATCAGCGCGCCCCGGTCCTTGTCGTAGTGGATTTCGCCGAGCGAGGCTTCCGCACCGATCCGCTTCTCCAGCACGAACGGGAACTCGATGTTCTCGCGCAGCAGGTACACCTTGCCGGTGGCCACGCCCTTCACGTGCGCCTCGACACCAAATTTCTGGTTGCCATAGTGGAAGTCACTGCCCTCGCGGTCGACCTCCACCTTCCAGTCTCCTTCCACCCGCACGAGATCCTCAACGACGCGCCAGACCGTTTCGCGGCGCCCCTCCCACACGCGCACCGCCGCTTCCTTTCCGCGCACAACGACGGCGGGGAACTGCACCTGCCGGTCCTCAAGCAGGCCACGAACCCGATCGCGCACGCCGATCTGCTTCAGGCCCAGACGCACCTGCTTCATCAGGTCGAAGGTTCCCTTCCCCACCTCAAAGGGCAAGCCCGCCCCGAAGAGCTCGTTCCACAGCGCCTTGCCGATGGTGAACTTGAGGTGGTAGCCGTCGCCGATCTGCTTGCTCATGCCCACTCCGCCGCGGGAGTGTAGCCGGCTGCACCTCGATGCGACGTCAGACGACTTCGGTGCTGGCGAAGAAGTAAGCGACTTCGCGGGCGGCGCTCGCCGGCGAGTCGGAGCCGTGCACGGCGTTCTCGCCCACGGAACTGGCGTAGAGCTTGCGGAGCGTGCCCTCGGCCGCGTTGGCGGGGTTGGTGGCGCCCATGATGGCGCGGTAGCGCACGATCGCGTCGTCCCCTTCGAGGCACATCACCACGACCGGGCCGCTCGACATGAACGTGACCAGCTCGTCGAAGAAGCCGCGACCCGCGTGTTCGGCGTAGAAGCCTTCGGCCATGCGCCGGTCGAGGCGAATCCGCTTCATCGCGGCGATGCGTAGGCCCTCGCCTTCGAGGCGCGCCACGATGTTTCCGATGTTCTGCGCCTTCACGGCGTCGGGCTTGATGATCGAGAGGGTGCGTTCCACGGAGGCTCCGATTTCCGGCCGGCTTCTAATCGGCTCCCGGACCGTCGGCCAGCGGGATTCACCCCTCGCTCACACCCGGTGGCCGATCAGCTCCGCCAACTTCGAGCCCATCTCGGCCGGGCTGCGAACGATGTGGATGCCGGCCGCCGTCATCGCCGCGTATTTCGCTTCGGCCGTGCCCTGGCCACCCGAGATGATCGCACCTGCGTGCCCCATCCTCCTGCCCGGAGGGGCCGTGGCCCCCGCGATGAAGCCGACGATGGGCTTCTTGCAGTGCAGCCCCGCCCAGGCCGCGGCCTCCTCTTCCGCGCTGCCGCCGATCTCGCCGATCATGATGATGGCGTCGGTGTCGGGGTCGTCATTGAAGAGCTGGAGAGCGTCGATGTGCTTGGTGCCGATGATCGGGTCGCCACCGATGCCGATCGCAGTGCTCTGCCCGAGGCCGATGCGCGTGAGCTGCCCCACGGCTTCGTACGTGAGGGTGCCCGACCGGCTCACCACGCCGATGCGCCCCGGCTTGTGGATGTGGCCCGGCATGATGCCGATCTTGCACTGGCCGGGGGTGATGATCCCCGGACAATTCGGACCGATCATGCGCACGCCGCGGGCCCGCAGAAAGGGCAGGACGGGCAGCATGTCGCGCACCGGGATGCCCTCGGTGATGGGGACAAGCAGCGCCACTCCGGCCTCCGCGGCCTCCATGATCGCGTCGGCCGCAAACGGCGGCGGCACGAAGATCATGCTCGCGTTGGCGCCCGTCGCCCGCACGGCCTGATCGACCGTGTCGAAGATCGGCACCGTGCCTTCGAAGAAGGTACCGCCCTTGCCGGGCGTGACGCCTGCCACGACGTTGGTGCCATACGCCTTGCACTGGCTGGCGTGGAAGCTGCCGGCCCCGCCGGTGATCCCCTGCACGACGAGCCGGGTGTCCTTGTTGACGAGAATGGCCATCCTACACCCCCCGCACGGCAGCAACGATCTTCTCGGCCGCATCGGACATCGAGTCGGCGGCGATCACCTTCAGCCCGCTCTCCCCGATGATCTTCTTGCCCATCTCCACGTTCGTGCCTTCGAGGCGCACCACGAGCGGCACACTCAGCCCGGTTTCGCGCACGGCGGCGATCACGCCTTCCGCGATCACGTCACACTTCATGATGCCGCCGAAGATGTTCACCAGAATGCCCTTCACCGCAGGGTCGGCCGTGATGATCTTGAAGGCGGCCGTGACCTTCTCTTTGTCGGCGCCCCCGCCTACGTCGAGAAAGTTGGCCGGCTCCTCGCCGTAGAACTTGATGATGTCCATCGTGGCCATGGCGAGGCCGGCGCCGTTCACGAGGCAGCCGATGTTGCCGTCGAGCTTCACGTAGGAGAGGTCGTACTTGGCGGCCTCGAGCTCCTGCGGGTCGACCTCGTTGGGGTCGGCGTAGGTCTGGTATTCGGGGTGGCGGTAGAGCGCGTTGTCGTCGAAGGTGATCTTCGCGTCGAGCGGGAGAATCTGCTCGTCGGCGGTGAGGATGAGCGGGTTGACCTCGAGCATCGCGGTGTCGGCGGCCAAAGCGGCCCGGTAGAGCCCCTGCGCAAGCTTCACGAAGTTGCCTACCGCCTTGCCCGTGAGCCCGAGTCCGAAAGCCAGCTTGCGTGCCTGCCAGGCGCCGAGGCCCGTGAGGGGATCGCCCCACTCCTTGAGGATCGCTTCGGGCCGGTGGGCCGCCACCTCCTCGATCTCGGTACCCCCCTCGGCGCTGGCCATCACCACCACCTTGCCCACGGAGCGGTCGAGCAGCACGGCCAAGTAGAACTCCCGCGAGATCTGGCAGCCCTGCTCCACGAACACCTTGTGAACGATGGCGCCCTCGCGGCCGGTCTGCTTGGTGACAAGGCGATTGCCGAGCATGGCGCGGGCGGCCGCGGCCACGTCGTCGAGGGTCTTCACCACCCGCACGCCGCCTTTCCCCGGGGCGTCGCCACCGGCGGCGGCGATGTCGAGCGCGTCGTCGTCCACCTCACCGATGAAGCGACCCTTGCCGCGCCCACCTGCGTGCACCTGCGACTTCACCACCCACACGGACCCACCGATGGCACGAGCCGCAGCAACTGCCGCCTCCGGAGAGTCGGCCGCCCCCCCCTGCAGGGTCGGTACGCCGTACTTCCGGAGGACTTCTTTGCCCTGGTACTCGTGGATTTTCATTTAGTTCCCGCGCTTCTTGTAACGACGCCGGGGCTGGTTCACCGGAATGTCGCTCGGCCGGTAGATCGGCACCCCCTTGCCGTTGCGGTGCACGAGGCGCTCGTCGACGATCTGCGCGGCGATGCCGCTGCAGCGGGAGAGGCCGAACAACACCGTGTAGTACTCGCCGTCTTTGAGGCCGCATGCACGGAGGAGCGAGCCCGAAACCGCATCGACGTTCGGGTAGGGGTTCTTCACCTTGGGATTGGCCTTGAGCACCTTCACGGCGCGCTC
This sequence comes from Deltaproteobacteria bacterium, assembly GCA_947484175.1. Taxonomy (GTDB): domain Bacteria; phylum Myxococcota_A; class UBA796; order UBA796; family SXON01; genus SXON01. The sequence continues at coordinate 14,879 of CANKOI010000026.1, read as the reverse complement.
GCGCATCACCACGGCGCGCTGGAACAGGGAGTCGTCGGGGCAGATTTCAGCCCCGAGAGCGTATTGCACACCCGCCCGCGGGTCCTCCGCGCGCAGCACCGCGTGGCCGAAGCCGAAGATGCTGCGGCCCGCCGCCATCTCGTCGGTGACGAACTGCTCCATCTTGACGGGGTCGTTGGTGCCGGACTTCTCGAGGAACGCGAGGCATTCCTGGTTCGCCCGCCCGTGCAGCGGGCCGTAGAGCCCGGCCATCGAAGCCCCCAGCGAGGCGTAGGTGTCGGCCTTTCCGGAGGCGACGGCCTTGCCGACGAAAGTGCTGAGGTTGCCGCCGCCGTGGTCCATGTGGAGCACGTAGAACACCCGCAGCAGCCGAGTGAGCTTCGCCGGGTCGGCTCCCGGAACGCCCAGCATCTGTACGAAGTTCTCCATCAGGCCCAGCTTCGGCTGCGACTTGATGGGCTTGCCCCACCCAGAACGCGTGCGGTAGATGGCCGCCACCACCTCGGGCATCTGCGCCACGACGTTGAGGCCGTCCTCCCGGTAGTCGCCTGTTTTGCAGAGCATGCCTAAGAAGGTGAGGCCGGAGATGAGCCACTCCATCGGGTGCCCTTCCACCGGGAGCTTCGTGATCAGCTTGATCACCCGCTTGTCCACCTTGGCGCGGCTCCGCAGCTCACGCTTGAAGCCGCTGAGCTCGCTCTTGTTGGGAATCTTCTTGTAGAAGAGCAGATAGATGGCTGCTTCGGGATCGAGCTCCGAGAGATCAGCGATGGGGTAGCCGACGTAGTGGAGGCCGTCGCCAGGGTCGACCTCGGAGGTGTACACGGTGCTCACGGGCATCCCGCGCATGCCGGTGTCGAGCAGGTCGTCGGTGATGGTGAAGGGCAAAAGGTCGTGGCTCATGGCGCGGCTCCTCAAGGGCGCGCCATCGTAGCCCGCCGCCCAAGCCGCAGCCACGCACCTGACAGAGGGTTTGCGCGGCTACCCGCCGATGTGCGTCATCACCCCTTCAAACGCGGTGCCGCCTGCCATTTCGGCCAAGTGCCCCGCTGGCTTTCCCCCTACGATCCCGCGCAGCAGCAGGGCCAACTCTCCGTCGGTGGCACCTCCACGAAGCACGTCGCGCAGCGAGGGGGTGTCCTCATGAGCAAGGCAGGTGCGAAGGTGGCCGTCGGCGAGGAGACGCAGGCGGTTGCAGGTGGCGCAGAAGTGCTCGGTGATGGGCGCGATGAAGCCGACCACAAGGGGCCCGATCTGCCAGTGTTTTGCTGGCCCGCCGCCCTGCTTCGACGTGACCGGCACCAGCTCGCCGAGGGCCGAGGCCAGCGTGACTCTCATCTCGGCCGCCGGCACGTTCTGGTGCCACCGCGACTCAAACGGCATGTACTCGATGAAGCGCAGCTGCACGGCTGGCGCGACGGCCATCGCCCAGCGGGCCATCGGCACGATCTCGTCGTCGTTCTCGCCGCGCATCACCACCATGTTCACCTTCACGGGGGTGAGCCCAGCCTCAATGGCGGCGTGGATTCCCGCCAGCACCGCTGCGAGGTCACCGCCGCGGGTGATTCGGGCGAAACGGGCCGCATCGAGAGAGTCGAGGGAGATGTTCACCCGACGGAGCCCCGCTGCTTTGAGGACGCTCGCCTGACTGGCGAAACGATGGGCGTTGGTGGTCATCGAGAGGTCCACGATTCCGGGCACCGCGGCGATCGACTCGACCAACGCGGGCAGATCGCGCCGCACCGTGGGCTCGCCGCCGGTGAGGCGAACGCTCCGGAGCCCCATGCCCGCCATCACGCGTACTACCCGGGCAATCTCCTCGTAGCCCAGCAGGCTCTGGCGAGGCAGCCAGGTGACCCCCTCCTCGGGCAGACAGTACACGCAGCGAAAGTTGCAACGATCCGTGACGCTTACACGCAGGTAGTTGTGAATCCGCCCGAAGCGGTCCAGGAGCGCAGAGACGGGCGGGCTAGGTGGCAAGCACACGCAGCGAGTTCAGGATGGCATAGCCGGCGCTGACCAGCGACTCCCCCGCGATCGCTCCGGAAGCCAGCGGAATGATCTTGTCCTCGTAGGCCTTCTCGTCGCGACGAACCCACCGCTCCGCGATCAGCGAGCCCACGAAGAACGCGAGCGCGTTCGGGAAGGTGATCACGAAGGCGAGCCCGAGGCCCATGCTCGAAGGGATAAAGCTGCGCGCCTTGGGCAGCACCTTCTCGAGGAGAGGCAGCGCCACGCCCACCAGCACGCCCACGCCGATGCTGTAGCGAGCGGTGAGCGGGATGCTGGCCACGCCGTCGGAGAGCGCCTGTGCCACGGCGTACCACATCGCCGTGGGCGGGCTGTTGACGAGCAGCGGAGTGTCGGCTGTGGGCACCATCAAGTACCAGGCAGGAATGACGGCCGCGAGACCGAACAGCACGCCGGAGAGCTGCGCGATGAACTGCTGCCTAGGGTTGGCGCCCAGAAGGTAGCCCGACTTCAGATCGGTGAGGAGGTCGGCGCTCGAGCCAGCCGCGCCGGCGGTGACACCCGCGCTCATCAGGTTCACCGTCTTGTCAGCGGGCGAGAGCACCGCGAAGGCGAACTGGGTGATTTTGCCCATCGCTCCGATGGGCGTGGTGTCGGTTTCGCCCGTGGCGCGGCAGGCCACCAGCGCCAGCACGCCGGACAACAGCACGGAGACCACGCTCAGCCAGGGGGCGATGCCCATGGCGAGGTAACAGACCGCCGCCAGCAGCACCGTGGTGGGCAGGACCCCGATCAGCATCCAGCTGGTGGGCACCTCGATGGCGGCCATCCGGGCTTCCAGATCGCCCTTGGCCCCGCCTCCCGACTTGCCTCCTCTTCCCGCCATCATCGCCCGCACGATCTGCCGCCAGTTCATGGCGAAGGCCGTGAGGCCGGCCGAGACCAGCAGCGCCGTGCCGAACCACAAGCTCCACTTGCGGATGGCGATCGAGGTGTACTCCCCGGTTTCGGCGTTGCGCTTCACTTCGAGGTCACCCGAGAAGTGCTTTCCGGAGAGGCCCGCTTCACCGGCCACGGTGGCCAGCGTCCAGCCGTCAACCATCTCGCCAGCGACCAGCCAGCCGGGGTGGTGGACGGAGAGCGCGAGGTCGCGGCGCTGGTTGGTGTCCTCCCAGGGCACGGCGGCGGCGTCGAGCTCACGGCCCCCCGCGGACAGGTGTACGGCGTAGGCGGCAGGCGGCACGTCGAGGAGCAACGACCAGGTGCCATCGCCCGACTTGAGGTCGCCGCGCTGCCCATCGTCGCGCAAGGTGGAAACGAGGGGCGTACCTCCCGCCGCGGTGAGGCTAACGGTGGGGGAGACGTAGGGCGCCCCCTCTGCACTCGTCGTACCGAAGTGGTCGAGGTGGACAAAGAGCGTGCCCGGACGGGCGCGGTCCTTCATGTCCACCCAGTTCCCGTCGGCATCGTAGGCCGGGTCGGACAAGCTGCCGTCGGCGTTCGGCGTTTGCGCGGGCAGCGAGAATACGAGCGGGGCCAGCACGAACCAGTTGATGCAGGCGCCGAGCATCATCGACGCGCACACGCGAAGGCCCGTGATGGCTCCCGCCGCCAACATCAGCAACGAGGGCTCGTAGGCCACGCCCAGCGCCGGAAACGGCATCGGGCTGCGCTTCGAGTTGAGCGCGCCGTGAAACTCGAGCGATGCGGGGATCAGTCCGAACGACAGTCCGAGCCCGGTCATGCCGCCGGCGATCATGGCGTCGATGAGGTCGCGTGCCTTCTTCTGCGCCTCGTCGCCCTTCGCGTACAGCGAGCGGAGGGTTTCGGCCGCCGCGATGCCGGATGGGAAGGGGAGCTGCTCCTGGTTGATCATCTGGCGCTTCATGGGGATGGCCAGAAAAACGCCCAGCACCGCCACGCAGAACACCCACACGGTCAGCGGCATCCAGCCCATCCGACCCGCATCGCCGGTGATCAACAACAACGCGCCCGCCGCCGTGGCGATGGTGCCGCCCGTGCTGTACCCGGCCGCCGACGCCGTGCTCTGCATGCAGTTGTTCTCGAGCAGCGTCATCTTGGACTTTGAGAGCCCGAGCCCCACCACCGTGTTCCAGATGGCGTAGCTGAGCACGCAGGCCGTGATGGCGACGCCGAACGCCCAGCCCAGCTTGAGGGTGGTGTAGAGGTTGCTCACCGACATCGCCATGCCGATGAACCCGCCCATCAGCACCGCTCGGAGCGTGAGCTGGGGCACCCCGTCGCCCTGATAGTAGCGCTCGTACCAGACCCGATCGCGGTCCTCCTGAGGAACCTTGCTGAGATCGGGAAGTTCGTCGGACATGGGACTCCGGGGGTCGGCACGGGGAACTAACCGCCGCGACGACGATCCCCACGCGACGAAGGCTACCCCGCGGCCGAAAAGTCGATCACGGTGCGAGTGATCTGGGTGGGACCCAGCTGGCCGTCGAGCCAGGATGGATCGCCGCCATCGAGGGGCGAGCTGTAGTTCCAGATCTCAAGAAGGCCGTCGCCGAGAGAGCGGTCATCGGGGAAGCAGGTGTCGCCCGCGGAGGGGAGGTCGAGCACCCAGCTCACGGTCAGCTCCTCGCCGTCGACCTCCCATAGCGAGCAGCGTTTCCGGTCGTCCCAGTAGTTCACCTGGTAGGCGTAGTACTGCTGCTCATGGGTGAGGTCGTCCTGATCGAGGTCGTAGAGACCGTCGTTGCCCAAGGTGCGGCGGCCCACGAGCCAGGTGCGGCCCGCCTCCTGGAAGAGGAGCGGGGAGTCGTACTTGCGCGGATCGTAGCGGCAAGACCAGTCGCCCAGCGCCTCTGGCTCCGCTCGACACACGTACGAGCCGAACTCGTCCCCCTCGCCGGCCTCGTTGCGCATCACGGCGAGCACCCCGCCGTCGTCCGTCCACACCCAGTCGGTCTCACTGGCGCCACCGGTGTGCACCACGGGTTGGTCCCGGTGTAGACGGTGCCTTCCACTTCCCGGATCCGCCACGGGATGAAGCTGGGGTCGAACACCTCTACGGGCTCGGTCCAGTCCCCCTCGGCCAACCGGGTGCTCATGCGGGAGCCCTGAGGCTCGAAGTCCAGAGAGTCCGTGCCCAGCACGGCGAATTACAGGCGCAGGCTGCCGTCGATCACCACGAGCTGCGGCTCGCGCACGTCCGTGCCGAGCGCGACGGTCGTTTCCCACGCCCAAGGCCCTTCCCCCTCGCGGGAGATCACGTGCATCTGCACTTCCGGGCCGGCGAAGTGGGTGTCGGCCGTGCGCCAGGCCAGAAAGGTGCGGCCCTCCACCTCCAGCACGGCGAGGTTGTTGTTCGCGACGTTGGGCTCTACCGGCAGCCCGGCCGCAGGCACCTCAACCACGGTCTCGCCGAGCGTCGGCGCAGCGGGCACTGCAGGTTCGGTCTCAGCGGTACAGGCCAGCACGAGCGCAGCGAACATGGGGCGCGCCTATCCCCGCGCCCTCACCAGAGGTAGGGCAGCACCGCCCGCCGCTCGCGAGGGTACTCCGCGAAGGTTTCTCGATACCAGCGGTGGTGCGCCAGCGCCCGCGGAAACAGGTTCGCCACGGTGTAGGCGAAGAACGCCCATCCGGCGAGAGTGCCGCACGCGAGCGCCCACCCCAGCCACTCCAACATCTCGCCGAGGTAGTTGGGACAGGACACCCACGAGTAGCCGCCACCGAACGGGATGCGGTATCCGGTCTGGCCCGGGGCGCGGAGGCGGAGGAGCACGGTGTCGCTGTGCAGGTTGAGCGCAAGGCCCACGCCGAAGATGGCGAGCCCGATCCAGAGCGAGGGTGACGCCAACCACGCGGCCGGCTGGGCGCCGAACTCTGAGACGGCGCGCGCGTTCACGTAGCCGTTCAGCATGTTGAACCCCGCGCCCAGCGTTGCGATCACTAGGGGCATGCGCTTGCCCTGCGACCGCATCCGAAACGGGAAGACCAACGCCCGGTGCAGGTAGTGGGCCATCCAGACTCCGAGGAGCAGGCGAGGCACGGTCCCGCCGACGGCGGAACCCACCGCCCACACCGCGCCAAACGAGAGCACCGCTGGCGCTTCCATCAGGATCCAGCCCGAGCGCGCCGACACCTCCGGCCCCCACCCCGCCCGACCGTGCCGACCGTAGGGCGCCACCACGACCCACAGCGCACCCAAGGTGAAGACGGCGGAAGCCAGCTCCCCCCACACCAGCCACCCGTGAAGCTGCTCCTCGCTCATTCGCGGGGAACCCACCCTGCGGGCATCCGGCCCGCAGCCGCAAAGTAGGCGTACAGGTCACGCACCGTCTCTTCGATGGGGCGCGGCGCGTGGCCGAGCTCAGCGGCAGCCTTGTGGTGGTGCAGAGCACGGTTGCACTCCAACGCGTCGAGCGCCTCCGAAGTGTACAACGGCTCGATCCCGAACAAGCGGTTGCCGAGAGTCATCGCGGGGGCGCCGAGCCGAGCCAACCACATGGGCGAGGTCCACCGTGGAGCCGCCACCCCCGTGATCGTGGCCGCGATGTCGGCCAGTTCGGCCATCGAGGCCCATCGGCCCGACACGATGTAGCCCTCGTTAGCACGGCCCTGTCGTGACGCAGCGATGATCGTCGCGACCACGTCTCGCACGTCCACCCAATCGAAACCGCCAGGCGTGAGCGCCAGGAGCCTCTGGTGCACGAGGTCGAGAAAGAACCGCCCCATCCGCGACGGCCCCACGTCCAGCGGGCCGATCACGCCGGAGGGGTAGACCACCACCCCGTCCAGCCCGGCCTCGAACACCCCCCGAACCGCGGCCTCACCGGCTGCCTTGGAGCGATCGTAGGCCAAGACCCTCGGACCGCTCACGCGTTCCCTCCCCTCGTTGATCGGCACGTCGAGGGGCCGCTGCGTGAAGGCGTGTACCGACGCTACGTGGACAAAGCGACGCACGCGGGCGGCGTGGGCGGCCAACGCCACGTTCCGGGCGCCCTCGACGTTGATGGCCGGTACCCGACCACCCTGGTCGCCGTCGATCGAGATCATCGCGGCGAGGTGGAAGACCACGTCTACCTCCTCGACGAGCGGCGGCAGCGTGTCGGGGGCCGTCACATCGCCCTTCACTCGCTCCACGTCGAGCCCTTCCAGGCCGACCCCGCTCCCATGCACCAGCACCCGCACCGCCCACCCCTCGTGGAGGCAGGCGCGAACGAGGTTGGCGCCGAGGTGCCCCGTAGCTCCGGTGATGGCGACGCGTTGCATCGCCGCCGAACCTATCGCCCGACGCAGCGGTGCGGGCTCTGAGCTGCTACTTGACGATCCTGTGTCCATGGCTATATGACCATGGTGAGGTGCGCCGTGGAGATTCCCGCTGGCCAGTTCAAAGCCCGCTGTCTGCAGCTGATGGACGTGGTCGAGGAGACAGGCCGCGAGGTGGTCATCACGAAGCGTGGTCGGCCCGTCGCCCGACTTGTTCCGATCGCGGAGGCCGCTGCGCGCGACGTTTTCGGCTGCATGCGGGGAACCGTCACGGTGGTCGGGGACATCGTCGCGCCGCTGGAGGAGCCGTGGGAAGCGGATCAGTAGCCCCCCACCTCCTCGACACGCACGTGTGGATATGGCTCGTGAACGGTGGCCCCGAGCGTGTACAGCCGGGCGCGGCCGAAGGCATCCGACGGGCAGCCGCCGCGTCGGCGCTCGCCATCTCCGCCATTTCCGTTTGGGAGGTGGCGATGCTGGAGTCCAACGGACGTCTCCAGTTGCAGATGGACTGCCTCGAGTGGGTGGCCGAGGCCACTCGGCGCGCGGGGCTCCGCGTCGTTCCGCTCTCCCCCGAGATCGCCGTTGCCAGCACTCGCCTGCCGGGCGTTCTCCAAGGAGATCCGTCCGATCGCATCATCGCGGCGACGGCGCGGCATGAGAACGCAATCCTCGTCACCCGGGACCGCGCGCTCCTCGGCTACGCGCAGCAAGGCTACGTACGCGCGCTCGAGGCGTAGATTTGCGGCGTCAGGGCAGCGCCAGCATCGCGGCCCGAACCTCGGCCACATGCCCATCCACCTTCACCGGATCGACGACGAGTGCGATGCGGCCTTCCCGATCGATCACGAAGCTGGCACGCCGGGCCGTGGAGCCGTCGAGCACACCCCAACGCCGGCTCATCTCGCCGCCCACATCGGCAAGCAGCGGGAAGCGGAGGTTGAACTTTTGGGAGAAGGCGACGTGACTCGCGGCCGCGTCGGTGCTGACGCCAAGCACCACGCCGCCCAGCTCCGCGGCATGATCCCGAAAGTCGCAGGACTCCCGCGTGCAGCCCGGCGTGTCGTCGGCCGGGTAGAAGAAGATCACCGCCTTCTGGCCGCGAAGCTCCGCGAGGCTCCATACCTTGCCGGTTTCGTCGGCCACCTCGATGTCGGGGGCCACCTCGCCCACTTGAAGGTGGGTGCGCCCACCGAGGCCGAGGGCACGTTTGAGGCGGGAGCGGAGGCCGAAGGAGGGGAGCATGCCGGGGGGTAACGCCGCGCAGGACGCGGCGCCCGGGGGGCGAAGGTCCCTTGCCAGCCGGCGGTGCACCCGGGGGCCACCGACACCCCCGCGGACGGTGTGGACCAGGACTGCGACGGGGGGGACGCGGCGGTCGATTCTGGGCGCCCCACCGACGACGGGAAACTGCCGCCGTGCGGTTGCACAACCGGCGCGGGGCCCGAAGCCCCGCTCGGCCTCCTGGCCGCGCTCGCCGGCGCGTGCCGGGGGCGGACGTGGCCGAGCTGGCCGCGCCCCCGGCCCCCCCACCTCAGCGCCCCCCCGAGGCCCTCCGCAGCCGATCGTTGATCGCCACGCCAAGGCCGTCCTCCTCCGCATACTCGGCGAGGATCAGCTCGGCGCCTGCGTCGTCGGCGGCGCGAAGCTCCGCGTAGAGTGCGCGGGCGTGGAGGCGGGCGGGGCGGCGCACGATGACGGCCACGCGGCGGCCGGCCGCGCGCAGCGCGGCCGCCTCGGCCGCCGCGTCGTGCACGAGCACGACGCGCGCGTGCGGCGCGTAGTGCGTAGCGAGCGTGCCCGGCGCGGCCGTGCCGGTCGGCGAGCCGAGCGGCTCGCCGAGGGCAAGTTCCACCGCGTCGGCGTCCACGGCGCCGGGGCGGAGGATGGCCGCGCGCGCTCCCGTGAGATCGACGATCGTGCTTTCTATGCCCACGAGGCAGGACCCGCCATCCAGCACCGGCAGCTCAGGAAACGCGGCCAGCACGTGCGCCGCCGTCGTGGGCGAAACCCCCCCGAAGGGGTTGGCCGAGGGCGCCGCCAACGGCACGCCGACCTCGTCGAGGAGCGCGAGCGCATCAGGGTGATCGGGGCATCGCACCGCGAGGGTGGCGTGCCCCCCGCTCACCTCGGGTGCCACCACTCCCCTCCCCGGCAAGATGAGCGTGAGCGGGCCCGGCCACAACGCCGCGAGCCGCTCCGCGCGCTCGCTGAACACCGCCCAGGGGCGGGGGTCGCGGGCGTGGACGATGAGCGGGTGCCCCGCGGGCCGGGCCTTGAGGCGGAAGACTTCGCGCACGGCAGCGGCGTCCAAGGCGTTCGCAGCGAGGCCGTAGACGGTCTCGGTGGGGATACCCACGACGCGGCCTGCGCGCAGGAGCTCCGCGGCGGCGGCGATGCTGACGAGCGCCACGTCAGCCCCCCCCGGTGGGGCCGCAATGCGCCGCTGCACTCGCCGCCCCAACGGAACGGGGAACCGCGCATTGCCCCACGCCCCCCACCTCAGTCGACCTGGCTGCGAATCCAGTCGGGGATGTTGAGCGTGAACGCCCGGACGTACTCGACCTGCGTTTCGTACGTGGCTCGGCTGTACTGGCCCTGCGGATCATCCTGGTCGTTGCCCGCGTGATCGTCGAGCAGTTCGCGGATCTCGTCGATCCGCGTGTTCCAGTCCATCTCCTCGATCAGATCGGCCACTTCGAGCGCGTTGGTGTTGTACCGCTCACGACAGTCGGTGGCGGCGAAACACCAGCGCATCATCGCGCCGTTGCCGTAGTACAGGCTCTCGGTGAACTGGTACGGGTTGTCGAACGTGTAGTCGATGGAGGACGGGATCATGTACATGAGCCCATCATCGAGGTTGTGGTAGATGCGGTAGTTGTGGGGCGAGGTGTAGCCGTCCCACTGGCCGATCGCGTTCTCGAGGATCCACTCGCGCATCATGCTGTCGAGCGCCACGTAGGCCTCGATGTCGGCCATGCCGGCCGTATTTGCGCTCTGGGACGACATCACCGACTGCACCGCCGAGACTTGGCTGGTGTTGCAGGGGTAGCCCTCTTCGCAATCCCAGCTGCCGGGGCTCGAAAAGTCGCCGTTGGCCTCCCACAGGTAGCCATTGTCGCTGCCGAACCAGTGGCGCAGGAACGCGTCGTCGTAGGTTTCGGTGAACAGGTAGATGCCGTAGTTCTCCCCGTTTACATCGAGCCAGTTGTAGGAGGTGCGCGCCGCCGGCACCCCCGCCTCACGAAACAGCGCGTAGCCCACGTACTCGCGGATGTAGCTGCCATCCCAGATCATGTTGATGAGGGTGAGCTTTTCGAGCCCGCGGTACTTGATGTCGATGTGCGAGTTCAGGTCGATCTTCAACGAGGCCTTCGAACCGAAGCTCCGCCGGGTGGCCGAACCCCGCACGCGAACGTCCACCGGGCCGAACTCCGCGCCGTTGACGTCGACGTCGGACTCGACCTCCGCGTAGGAATTGCTGGTGAGCGTGTTCTTGTTGGCCGTCGACATCGTGAGGCCGACGTAGTTGAAGCCGAGGTCGAACAAGGCATCGCCGGGGTCGAGAGAGTCGCTCGGAGCGCTTCCGTTCGTTTCGCCGGGAGAGCAGGTGATCGTGGGCGCCCAGTCTCCGCCGTCGGGGAACCGCGCCCACGAGGCATCCTCGGGCAGCTCGCCGGTGGCGATGCGGTCGACCGAGTAGCCATCCACCTTGAGGACGATCTGGTCGCCGTTGCCGCTGAACGAGAAGGGGGCGTGCATGCCCCCTTCGAGCGAGCCATCGGCGTAGAGCAGCATGTAGCCGCCCGGCGCGAGCACCTCGCCCGCGGGCCCGTGCCAAGGGAGGTCGTTGCTGTCGATCACCGAGATGCGGCTCAGGTCGACCGTTTCGGGGCTGGCGTTGTAGACCTCGATCCAGTCGGGAAACGAGCCGGAGACGAGGAGCGTGCTGGCGTTCCGCGTTTGAACTTCGTTGATGAGCAGGTCGGGGGGATCGGGCTCGTCGTAGACCGGCTCGGGCTCGACCTCCGACTCGGTGTCACCGCCGCTATCCACCGTGATCGCCGTGCCCGTGTCTCCTTCTTCAGGGAAGTCCAACGGCCCGACCACCGAGCTGGAGCTCACCGTGGGCGCAGAGGTGCAGGCCAGCAGCAGAAACATGGGCGGATTGTAACATGGCCTCGCGATAGGAACTGGAATGACCTTTCCCCCCTTCACCGAAGAACACACCCTCCTTCGCCAGACCGTACGCGACTTCGTGATGAAGGAGCTGTACCCCTTCCGAAAGGAGTGGGACGACGCCGGGGAATGGCCGGCGCGCGAGGTGCTTCGCCGCATGGCCGCGCTCGGTTTGCTGGGCATCCGATTCCCTGAGGAGTGCGGCGGCGCAGGGATGGACTGGTGGGCCCACACCGCCATGGTCGAGGAGCTGGCCGCGTGCCGCAACGGCGGGGTGACGATGAGCATCTTCGTACACACCGACATCAGCACGCCCGTGATCGCGGAGCTGGGCACCGAAGAACAGAAGGAGGAGTTCCTTCGGCCGGCCTTCGCGGCTGAGAAGATCGGCGCCCTCGGCATCACCGAGCCGGGATGCGGGAGCGACGTGGCCAGCCTCCTCACCACCGCCCGAAGTGACGGCGGCGACTACGTGATCAACGGCGCCAAGACCTTCATCACCAATGGCGCGTTCGCCGATTTCATCATCCTCGCCGTGCGCACCGGCGGCCCGAGCCACGCGGGCATTTCGCTGGTGATCTTCCCCACGAACACCCCCGGCTTCAGCGTGGGCAAGAAGATCGACAAGCTCGGCACGCGCTCCGTGGACAGTTCGCTGCTCCACTTCGACAATTGCCGCATCCCCAAGCGCTACCTACTGGGCGAGGAGAACGCCGGTTTTCTCTACATCATGCGCAACTTCCAGGGCGAGCGCCTCGTAGGCGCGCTGATGTGCACGAGCGGCATGGAGGTGCAGATTCAGGACGCGCTGGCCTATGGAAAGACCCGAACGGCCTTTGGTCGACCGATCGCGAACTTCCAGGTTTGGCGGCACAAGTTCGCCGAGCTGCTCACCAGCGTGAAGGCGGCGAAGATGCTGACCTACCACGCGGTCGACAAGATGAACCGCGGCGAGGAGGCCACCCTCGAGATCAGCATGGCCAAGCTCTTCGCGGGCGACCTTGCGCAGCGGGTGGCCTACGACTGCCTCCAGTTCCACGGCGGCTACGGCTTTACCGAGGAATACGACATCGCCCGCGCCTACCGCGACGTGCGCATCTTGCCGATCGGCGGCGGGTCGAGCGAGATCATGAAGGAGATCATCGCGAAGTGGTGTGGGATGTAGGGGGGGGGTGCAGAAGGCGGTGACGCACTGCCAAGCCCCGTGGAATGAGTCGCGACCGACAAATCATCGACCGAATCCTCCCGTGTCGCGCGGTGCGACCGAAGTCGTAGGGTGGCGGCTCACCCCTCCACTTCGGTCGCTCTCACAGTAGCGTGGTCCGTGGACAGAGACGGCCCACCCCCCGTCGCCACCGCCTGCGCTCGGCGCGTTGGCCTGCCACACCCCGCGTGGCCCTCTCCCCCCCCACCCCCATTTCACACCCGCGCCGAATACCCACCCCCGCTTGATCGTCATCCATGCACCCCCATGGAGACTTCAATGCGCTTCGCCCTCGCCCCCCTCCCCCTCCTGCTCAGCGCCGGCTGCCTCGTGTACTCGGGCGGTGGCGGTGGCGGGGGCGGCAGTTCCAAGTCGCCCAGCAACGAGGCGCCGCTGGTGCAGTGGGCCGACGCGAGCTGCTACTGGGACGAGGGCTACCGCGACGCAGTGTGGTGGTTCGAGGCCGATGTGGTGGACTCGGACGGCCTCGACGATGTGGTGGCCGTGTACGCCGACGTCTACGACGGCTTCACCGGCGAGTGGGTAGACGCCTTCGAGCTCTACTACGACGGCGGCAACACGTGGTACTCCGCCTGGCAGGGCCGCAGCACCTACCTCGACTGCGACTACTACGACTACGTCGTGGACTTCCAGCCCGAGGACGTGGTGGGCGGGGGCCAGGTGTACAGCCTCGACCTCTACTGAACCTTGCCGCCAAGCGTCCCGGCGCCATAGAGGACGCCATGCGCACCGTCACCATCTACAGCACCCAGTGGTGCCCCTACTGCACGTCGGCGAAGCGGTTTCTCACGAGCAAAGGTGTGGCGTGGGAGGAGATCGATCTGACGGACGACGACGACGGGCGCGCCGCCCTGGTGGAGCGCAGCGGGCGTCGGACCGTGCCGCAGATTTACGTAGGGGACGACCACATCGGTGGCTACGACGACCTGCGCGCGCTGGACGGGAAAGGCGGCCTGATGCCACTCCTGCAGGAGCGCTGATTGCCCTGGCTGTGGTGGGCCGCGGCCGGCGCAGCGGCGTTCTACCTCGGTCGGGTCGTCGCACGAAAGAAGGGCCCGGCCAAGGTGCTGCCCGCCACCCTCTTGGCCATCGGGGCTTGGCCCCTCTCGCCCCTCGCCTCGGGCGCGCTGCTCTTCTACGCTGCCGGCGACGCGCTGCTGCTCAACAAGGACCGCTTCTTTCTGCACGGCCTCGCCGCGTTTCTGGTGGGGCACCTCCTGCTCGTGGCCGCGCTTCTGCAGCTCGGCACGCGCGCCCTGTCCATGGGCGTGCTCTCGGTGGTGGGCGTGCTCTTCGTGGGCGTGCTCGCTGCGGTGCTCCCGCGGGTGAAGGGCGCAGTCCGCGTGGCGATTCCCTTGTACGCGGCGGCGTTAGGCGCGATGGTCGTGACGGCCGCCACCGTGAGCCCGCTGGCGGCGTGCGGAGCGGCCATCTTTGCGCTCAGCGACTGCCTCCTCGCGGTGAATCGGTTCGTCCGGCCGCTCCCGGCGGGGGAGCCCGCCGTGAGCCTCACCTACCAGTCCGCGCTCTTGGCCCTCAGCGGCGCGCTGTTCCTCACTCCCCCGCCGAATTGAGCCTGCTGCCGGTCGCCGCGCAGGACGCGGCGACCGGCAGCGGCTCAACACCGGCCGGTTTCGCGTGCAGATCGCGATCAGTTGGGTTCACTCCCCCGCCGAGCTGAGCCCGGCGGCGAGGGCGGCAGCCAGTGAATCGGCGAGCGCGTCGAGGCGGCCCCCGGAGGCGAGGCAGTCCGGAAGGCCGACGATCAGCTCCAGGCCTCGCGCATGGCCGGTCAACGTGACGAACGCGCCCGCGCCCGGGCTTACGGGCGGCAGCCAGTAGAGCGCGGTCCCGCGGAAGCCGGGGTGGTCGAACACCGCGGCGTCCTGGCGACCGAGGTTGGAGATCGCGGCGGTTGTCGGCGCGCGGCCCTTGCGCAGCTGCGCCAGCGCCGACGCACGTGCGAGGGGCGCGAGCAGCCAGAGCGGCCAGGAGCGGAGCCCGTCCGCGGCATGAAACCCGTCGAGCGCGGCTCCCGCAGCGACGCCCGCACGCAGCCTGTGGGCCACCTCCTGCACCTCCTCCCCGGGGGCCGCCTCGAGGCGCACAAAACCGGTGAGGTTGGCCGCGTAGGCCAGCGGGTCGGCGGCGCGCCGCACATCGACAGGTACGGACAGGCGCACCCGCTCGCCTCGGTGCACGGCGAGCGCCACGGCCACGCGGGCCACGAGCTCGCGGGGAACGCTGGGGAGGGTGCGGC
>CANKOI010000025.1 GCA_947484175.1 Deltaproteobacteria bacterium | reverse complement strand
GCGCGGGCAGGCGGGCGGCCCCTCGACGCGGTCGCCGCGTTCTCGCTCTTGGCCGAGCGGGCCACGACCGCCCAGACCCAGGCGGACTACTGGCTGGAGGCCGCCACCGCCGCCGAAGACGCAGACGATCGCGAGGGCGCGCTCTTGAGGCTGGAGGAGGCCGTCTCGGCCGCCGTCGACACTCAGGAGTACCCCCGGGTGCTGATCGCGCGAGCCCAGGCATGGAACCGGCTGTCGCTTGGTTCCCGCGCGGAGACGGAGTTTCGGGCCTTGGTGTCTCGCGCCGACCTCACGCCGGATCAGGCGGCCGCGGCGATCGTGGGCTTGCGCGCAGCGATGGGTAGCCGCGGGGCTGAGGAGGTCGCACTCCTCCAGAAGGCGAGGCTTGACGACGCGCCCACCGATCAGGGCCGGGCTTCCTTAGCGATGGCGCTGGCCGATGCCTGGGCAGCCGGCAACGACCTCGACGCTGGGCGCGACGCGCTGCGCTTGGGGCTTGCCGGCGTGGAGGCGGAGGAGGAGGTCATCGAGCTTCAGCTCCGGCTCGCGCGGGCCGAGGCCGACTCAGGCGATGTTTCCGCGGCGCTGGCGATCTACACCGCGCTCGAAGCGGGGCTCGGGAGTGGGGAGGCTCGGCTGGGCGCGGCCGGGCTGTTGGAGAGAATGGGGCGCACCGACGAGGCGGTCGAGAAGATCAAGCCGCTCCTCACCGCGCGCGACCCCGACATTCGGTCCCGGGCATTGTACGCGGCCGCCAGCGCGGCGGAACGATCAGGACGTGACGCGGAGGCGCTGGTGCAGGTGCGGACGCTTCTGAGCCTCGATGGCGTGCCCCCCGCCGTGCTCGACGGCGCTCGGATCCTCCTCGCCCGGCTCGACCCGTCGGCGGTCGACGACCTCGTGGCCGACAATCCGTCGCTGGCGGCCGAGTTGCTGATCGGCCGCGCCCAGGCCCTGCGCGAAATGGGAGAGCGCACGGATGCGCGCGCCTTGTACGTACAGGTGGCGGAGGGCGTGGGCGAACTGCAGGTACGGGTGGACGCGCGCATCGCCTTGGCGGAGCTGGACGTGGAGGACGGAGACCACGAGGGGGCTGTCGCCCGCTTCGACGCGCTCCTCGCCGCTTCGGAACTGGGACGAGACACGCGGGAGCGGGTGAGCCTGGCGCGGAGCACAGCGCTGCTAGGGGGCAACCGCATTCAAGACGCCGAAGCCGGGTTCCGCGCGCTCATCGCCGGGAGCGGGCCGGAGGTCCAGGACCAGTGTCGTCTCGGACTCGGCCGCGCCGCGGAGCTTCGGGGTCAACTCAAGGCGGCGGCCGAGCTGTACGCCATCGTTGGGCGGGGAAGTGGTCCTTGGGCCATCGAGGCGCTCCTCTCGATGGGTCGAATGCGGGAAGGGGCGGGCGACCTGCCCGGCGCCATCGAGGCCTACCGGTTGGCGCGTGCGCGTCCGGGGGGGGAGGCGTCCCGGCGGGCCGCGGCGCACATCGCGCTCGCGCAGGCGCTCGCTGCTTCGGGGGACGAGGCGGCCGCCGCGGAGGCGTACGGCGCTCTTCTAGAGGACGCGGACGTGAACGTCCGCACGCAGGCGCGGCTCGCCGTGGCCGAGGCCCGGCTCCCCGCGGACCCCCTGGGCGCTCGCGCGCTCCTGGAGGCGGCGCTCAGCGACGCCGGGCCCGGCGAGCGCTCCGCCGTGCGCACGCTGTGGATCGAGGCGGCGGTGCGCACGGGCGAAGTGGCGCAGGTGCAGGCGCGGTTGGGCGCATGGGTGGAAACAGAGGGCGACGCCGGGGCCCGCGATGAACTGGTCTCGGGCACCCTGAGGGTGCTGCGCTCCCAAGGGCACGACGCAGCCGCGATCGACCTCGCGACTCGCTGGTCCTCCGTGGGCTTCGAGTCCGGAATGGAGTCTGCGCTCACCTTCCGGGAGCTGGGGGAGCTCGACCGTGCGCAGGCCGTGCTTGCGTCGCTGGATGCCGCTTCCCTCGGGGATCGCCGCTGGCACGACGAGGTGTACGCCGACGTGCTTGTGGAGGTAGGCGACCTCGATGCCGCCGACGCTGTTTGGTCGCGGCTGGCCTCCTCCGACCCCGGAGGCGCCCGCTTCGGTCGGGGTCGGGTTGCGCGGTTGCGCGGCGACGCCGCGGGCGCCATCCTGCTCCTCGCCGACTCTGCCGACGCCCGAGCGCCGGAGGAACTGGGTCAGGCGTTCGAAGCGCTCGGCCGCTACCCTGAGGCCGGCGCGGCGTACGCGCTGCTCGTCGCCTCTGCCGATCCCGAGCGGCGAACGGCCGGTCGCGTGGGTCAGGCCCGCCTGCGCGTCGTGCAGGACGACCACTCTGGCGCGCTCATGGTGCTCGCTCAACTCACCACCGTGGACCCGGGGTATGCCCTCACCGTTGCGCAGATCAAAGGCGATTCGTTACTGGCGCTCAGCCGCGTGACGGAAGCCCGCGATGTGTATCGGGTGCTGGAAGGCGACTCGGAGGTGACGGCCGTTCGCGGCCTGGGGCTCGCCGAGTGTGCGCTGGCTGCGGGAGATCACGCCGAGGCCCGTCGCCAGTTCTTCGAGGCGTTTCGTCAGAGCACCGACCGTTATTACAAGGCCGACGCCCTCTCCGGCCTCGTTCGTGCCCTCATGCAGGCGGGCAAGTTCGACGCCGCCGCGGATCGGCTCGCGGAGCTGCGGAAGGACTACCCTGAGCGTCCTGACGCCATCGCGCGTGCGCAGGCTGCCGTCAGCGGCTGAGGTGCCGCGCCCAGATCTCGGCGAAGGGTTCCTTCAGCGCGTCGCCGAGGCGTCGGGCGAGGCGCACGTCGTCCCGTCCGTCGGTCACCCGAGCCTCCCAGGAAACGGCCGGCCCCGCGGGGAGCGGAGGTGCGCCGGCGTGGTCTGCAAAGCGGGCAGCGCGTGACGCCGCCAACGCCTCGTTGGGCCCCGCCAGCCTCGGCTCCGCCCATACCTCCGCCCCCTCCAGCCGGCCGGTCAGGAGCAAGCCGCTGGTGTGCACCACGACCCGGTCGGTTCGGGCCCGCAGCGCCGCTACGATCCGCTGCAGGTCAGGATGCCAGAGTGGTTCGCCCCGCCACCGGAGCGCGAGGGTGGAGAAGCGCAGTCCCGCGTCCGCCACGGCGTCCAGCACGCGGTCAACCACATCTGCGCCGAAAAACCCGCGGCCGAAATCGAGGTAATGGAGGTCGCGCAACTCAGCGAGCCGGTCGGGCGACTCGGCCACCTGGGCGAAGGGAATCGGGGAGCGCGCAAAGAAACGCTGCAGCGCGGTGTCCTCGGGGTGATCCGGGATGTCGCAGAGTTCCAGTGTGAGCGGCGCCTCGATGGTGCGCAGGCGACGCGGCAGCCCGAGGCGCCGGCCGGCGTGGCGCGCGAGGTCGACCACCAAGGGCGCGAGGTGGTCGCTATCCCGACGCAAGTAACAATTCTGGACGCAGGGGGTCGTGCATTGTTTGACGACGGAGCGGCGGGCTCGAAGGGCGGGACTGGCCCAAAGTTGCCGCAACGTCTGCTCGCGCACCGAGCCAAAGCGTCCGGCGAGAAAATCGAGTTTTCCGTCGCACATGATGACGCTGCCGTCTGCATTCACATAGAGCTCCTTCCAGCCGGCCCAACAGGGCGCTTCGAGCGGGGAGAGTCCGTCGCGATAATACCGTGGCACGAGCAGGAGGTCGCGCGGGGCGTTGAGCACGAGTGGCTCCGTGGTGAGCTCCGTCACGACGCGCTCCAACTCGGGCCACGACCCCTCGTCGAACCAAAGGCCGCCTACCGTGTCGTCGTCACGATCTCGGAACAGGTTCAGCAACTGCACACCGTGGAATCCGCGCGCGCCGAGGTCCCGAACGAAATCGACGAATCCGGCCACGTTGCGGCGATGGAGGATCACGTTCGCGCAGACCTTACGTTCAGGATTTCCGGCCCGGGCGTCGGCCTCCCGAAGCGCGGCATATCCGGCCATCGTTCGCTGAAAGGTGCCTACGCCACGCACGCTGTCATGTGCGCTCTCGGGGCCGTCGAGGCTGATGTTGATGTGCAGCTTCTCCACCGGCACCGTGGCCACGCGCGCCGCTCGCTCGGGCTTGATGAGCGTGCCGTTCGTGGTGAGGGTGGTGTGCATGTCGCGACGCGCGGCGTGCGCCAGAATCTGCTCCAGGTCCGCGCGAATGAATGGCTCCCCGCCGAGCGGATTGAACACGCCCACTCCCCAGTCGGCGGCCTGGTCGATGAGGTCGAGCACCTCGCGCGTGCTCATCTCCGGGCTGTCGTAGCAGGTGGTGCACATCACGCAGTGCAGGTTGCAGCGCAGGGTGAGGTTCACGGTCAGCCAGTCCGGGGGTGCCAAACCTTCCCCGAGGGTGCGGGACGCCCACATGCGGAGGTCGCGGGCGATGGCGGGGAGGGGGCGCGGCACAAGGAGAGCGTAACGCCGGCCTCTCGCTCCGCTTCCGGCTACGCTCCCGGCGTGCGCATCCTCGTCGTCCATCACGGCGCTCTGGCCCCCCTGATCGGTCCCACTTCGGGGGGGGCGATCCGGGCTCTCGCCCATGTCGTCGCGCTTCGGGGCGCCGGGCACGAGGTGCTCACGCTGGCCCGCGCGCAAGACGGCCCCGGCGGTTTTACGGGGCCGGCCCACCTGCGCGCGCTGGCCCGCAGGGCGGCGCCCGACTGGACGCTTTGTGTGGCCCTCGAAGAAGCTCCGGGGCTCGCCGGTTTGGCCCCGCTGGTGGTCGATCTCTACGCCCCTCGTCTCCTCGAGGCGGCCTTCGAGGGGCAGCAGGAGGATGAGGCCAAGCGGGTGCTGCTCGCGGTCCACGCGGCCGACGACGTGCTGTTTTCCAACCCGCGCCAGCGCCACTTTTGGCTGGGTGTCTTGGGCTTGGCTGGATGGGACCTCCGGGGAGCAGCCGGCCATGTGGTGCCGCTCGGCACCGTGCCGGTGGCGCGGGTGCGGAAGCCGAAGCGGCCTCGGGTGATCCTTGGGGGGCAACCTTGGCCGTGGCAGGATGCATCCGAGGTGCTGAAGCGGGCAGTCGCGCACCTAGGTGGTCGGGCCGATGTCGTCACCTATGGGTTGCCGGCGATGGAGGGAGTGGAATCGCACGGACTCGTCTCCCGAGCCGAGTGGCTGTCTGCGGTCGCGGGGAGCACGGTGGCGCTCGATCGCTACGCGCCGCACATCGAGCGCGAGCTGGCCCTTTCGTTCCGTCAGCTGGATTACCTCTCGGCGGGTATCCCCGTGATCACTGACCCCTGGGCCCCGATCGCCGACGATGTGCGCCGCCATGCCGCGGGCTGGGTAGATGAGCCGCTTGAGGCCGCGCTGGATGCCGCATTGCACGAGGATCGCGGCGCAGGAGCGCGTGCCCTATGTGATACATTTTCTTCCGCTGATGTATCAGCACGACTGGTGGAGCTGCGGCCGACGCGCCGGGTGCGGGAGTGGAGCGTGGTGAGCTGGTCGCGTCGCGCCTCAGCGGCGATGCTGGGGGCGGAGGCGGATCGGGTGCGCCGAGAGGCCGCAGAGGCGGAGGTTTTTGCAAAGCGCGAGGAGGTCGCTGCGTTGGTGGGGCAGTTGCGGGCTCTGACGGCGGCGATGGAGCAGCTGTCTGCCGCCCAAGCTGACATTGCCGGTTTTCGACGAGAAACGGTCCAGGTGTTGGGTACCCGGCTGGCCGGGCAGACGGAGGAGGCGGAGGCGCTACGGCAGCAGCTAGCGCAGCTCCGCGCGGAGCGTGATCGCTTGGGGGGGGTGCTTCGACGCCTGAGCGGTCCTCGATGAGCCCCGATGGTTCCTTTCGTATCGGAGCCGAGGCGCTCCTGAGGGCCGACGCGCAGAACCTGGAGCGTTGGGCTCCGGCGCAGGCTGCGCTTCAGCCCGCGCATGTCATCTGGTGCACCGGCCTGGGAAAGTCGGGCCTCGTGGCGATGAAGTTGGCCTCGACGCTGCGAAGTTTTGGCCGTTCCGCACACTATCTCCATCCGGTGGAAGCCCTGCACGGGGATGCGGGCGCCATGGGCGAAGCCGACGCCATTGTGGCCGTGTCGGCGAGCGGGCACACGGTGGAGCTGTTGCGGTTCTTGCATCACCAGCCGCTGCCTATGGTCGCCGTGGCCCGTCCCGAGAGTCCGCTCGCTCACCTCGCTAGGGCCACCTTGGACGCCTCGGTGGAAAGGGAGGCCGGGGGGGAAGCACCCATGACCAGCTATCTGGTGGCCACAGCGCTGGTTGACTCGCTCGCCCTGCGGCTGCGCGCGGGCCATCCCCTGATGCACCCAGGCGGATTTCTCGGTTTGCGAGGTCGGACGGTGCGCAGTCTGATGCGGTCGCCTCCCATCGTGGCGCCCACCCTGCCCGTGTCGGGGTGTATTCCGCTGCTCATCGATGGCGCCGTGTTGCTCGCGGGCGGCGGTATCTTCACCGATGGGGACTTGCGACGGGTGGTCGGTGCCGACCCGGCGGCGCTCCAACGCCCTGTGGGAGAGGTGTGTACGCGCGGCCCTGTGACCGTCGGAGTGGATGCACCCGCTAGCGAGGCGCTCGACCGCATGGAGCGGCGCGACGGGCAGCTTTCGGTGTTGGCCGTGGTCGGCGAGGCGGGGGAGTACGTGGGCCTCTTGCGCCTCCACGACCTAGTACGAGCGGGAATGGGAGCGTGAACATGCGCACCTTCCGAGTCGGCGACGTGGAGGTCGGACACGACTTCCTGTTCATCCTGGGACCCTGCGTTTTGCAGGAAGAAGCGGTGACCGACCGGGTGGCGCACGGCATCGCCGAGGTCTGCGCTCGCGTAGGTGCGAAGTGGATGTTCAAAGCGAGCTTCGACAAAGCGAACCGCACGTCGATGGCCGGCGCCCGTGGTCCCGGCCTGAACGAGGGGCTCAGGGCGCTGAGCCGCCTGCGATCGCGGCTGGGGGTTCCGATCACGACAGACGTACACCTCGCGGAACAGGCGGCCCCGGTGGGTGAAGTGGTCGACCTGCTGCAGGTGCCCGCCTTCCTGTGTCGGCAGACCGACCTGCTGCTCGCTTGCGCCGCCACGGGAAAGCCGGTGAATGTGAAGAAAGGCCAGTTCATGGCGCCGGGGCAGATGCGGGGCGTGGTGAGCAAGCTCGCGGATGCCACAGGGGTGTTGCTCACCGAGCGGGGGGTGAGTTTTGGCTACCATGACCTCGTGGTGGACATGCGTGCGCTCGTTCAGATGCGGGAGCTGGGGGTGCCCGTGTGTTTTGACGCGACTCACAGCGTACAGAGCCCGGGGGGACAAGGCGACACGACGGGGGGCGATCGGCGTTTCGCCCCCATGCTGGCCCGCGCTGCGGCGGCTGTAGGTATCGATGTGTTGTTCGCAGAAGTGCATGACGACCCTGCATCCTCTCCGAGTGATGCAGCCAACATGCTTCATCTCGACTCCTTGGAGGCCACCCTCCGCGACGTGCTGTCGATCCGCGCAGCCGTAGCGGCTGCTTCGCCTTCAACGAGGCCGTAGGGGCGGGGCGCCCGAGTTCACTCATCCGACTCCGGGCACGTTGATGGTGTCGGGGACCGCCCACGCGTGCAGGTCCGCGCCGACCAGCTCGGCATCGGCGGGCGGGGGGCCGACCCACTCCGCGAACACGCCACCCGCCATGCAGGTGGCGATGTCTTTGGGAAAGTTCCAACGGGGTGCCGCGCCGCCGAGGGTGAGCTCGTCCCACACGATCCATTCGCCGGTTCGCTCCACGAGTGCAGGACCGTGGGGCATCTCGGTGAACACCAGCGACCATGCCGCTTCGGGGATGGCGGCCCCTGCCTCGGCAGCCCAAGGCCCCATGCTGCGCCTCGCCCACCACGCCTCTGTAGCCTCCGGAGTGGCGAAGTGCGCTGCGCTATCGGGGACCAATCCGAGAACGCCTGCGGCGTTGGCCATGCTGGATGAGTAATACAATTGATACGTATCATCGACGATCGCGAACATCGGTCGCGACCACTGGTCTTCGTTCCGGCCCACTCTGCCGTCGCCGTTTTTGTCGGTAGGCCCGTGATCGTCGACGCTGAACACGCCATCGAGGTCGCGGTCGAAGAAGAGCAGTCCCGCGGGTAGGTCGGCGGGGTACCCGGACCACACCGGCGCGAGGGAGAGGGCGTCGGTGTAGGTCAGGGTGTGGTAGTCGGCCGAGCAGCCGGCGACGGTACAGGTGGCCGGGTCGAGGTCTTGATTACGGGCGTCGTTCCACGTGAGGCCGTCGTCATCGGCATCCGTGTCCAGGTCGGGGTCCATCCAGATGGCTCCCGACTCGGCGACGACGAGCTCGGGGATCGAAGGCGGCTCGAACAGGCTTACGCCTGCGATACGGTCGGCGTATACGGAGGCGCCCTCGGCGACCGCCTGCAAGAGCGGTGCGCCCCCGGAGGACAGCGAGAAGAGCGACACCTGCTGGTTGCAGACCGGCACTTCGGCGTAGTCCTCCAACGGCCGGCCCTCGCTGCTCAGGCCCCCAACGGCGAAGTTCAGCGCCGCGCGGAAGACGGCTGCCGAAGCCTCCCCGCCCCCCTCGGCGGTACCCGGACTGGTGAGCCCCTGCACGGTCCAGCCGGGCCAGAGCGCGATCACCTCCACGATTCCCCACGAGGCCCGTGACCAGCTCTGGGGGTGCTCCTGCCACGTCTCGTCTGGTTTGTGGGAGGGCGGCGACACCACCACCACTCCGGCGCCGTCGCTCCACAGCGCTTGTCCTTCGGGTGGAAACGTCACGAGCACCAGCCCCGCGCCGCCTTCGTCGAGGGGCACCTCCACGACCCGGTAGCTGTTGCCGCGGTCGGACGACCACGGCTCCGGCAGATTGTCGTGCTTGCCTTCCACGCAGGGTGCCTTGGCCTCGATGGCGCTGTCGAGGTCGCGGCGAGCGGGAGCATCCCCGTTCTCTGGCACGCAGGCTGCGAGCAGCAGGAGGGGGAGCGGGAGCATTCGCGGAGCGTAGCCGGCTTCAGTCGAACATCACGCCGCGGCCCAGCACCCCGGCCGGGTCGACCTGCCGTTTCAGCGTACGCCACCCGTCGATGACCTCGGGCGGCACCATCAACGCCAGATGAGACTTCTTGAGGCGGCCGATTCCGTGCTCGCCGCTCACGGTCCCTCCCATCGCCACGGCCGCACGGGCGAGGTCGAAGTAGAGCGCCCGGGCCGCGGCGAGTTCCTCTGCGTTCCGGGGCAGCAGGTTCTTGTGGAGGTGGCTGTCGCCGATGTGCCCGAAGCAGACCGAGCGCATCGGAACAGCGTCGTAGAGGGCGAGCAACTCTCCGAGGCGGTCGGCAGGCACGGCGAAGTCCGTCCCCACCTTCTGAACGCCGTTCTGGATCAGAATCTCGTTCACGCTCGCGGGCAGCGCGTGGCGGACAGCGTGGAGCCGGGCGCGCCCGCTGTCGTCGGTGACGACGATGGTGTCGTCGAGGAGCGCGCCCACATCGCTGAGCAGGTCGAACCAGGGCTCGATGGGGGGCTCGCCCTCGTGCTCGATTTCGAGGAGGAGCGCGCAGTCGGCGGTGGGAACATCGGGAACGCGGCCGCGGATCAGCTCCAGCGCCTGTCGGTCGAAGGACTCGATGCAGCGCGGGGCAAGCGCGCGGGCGCGGGGGAGAAACTGAAGCAGGCCCTCGCGTGTAGGCAGAAACACCAGCATCGTGAGCACGTTGGGCGGCAAGGCGGTGAGCCGCAGACGGGCGCGCGTGACCACCCCGAGGAGCCCCTCGGAGCCGATCAGCAGGTCGAGGAGGTTGTCGGCGGGGTACAGCCCGGCCGCGGTCTTGACGGCGGGTTCCACCCAGCGCGGCACGGGCCACGGTACCGGCGTGTCGCGATCGGCCGTGACCACGGTGCCGTCCGCGAGGACCGCCTCTACCGACTCGACCCACGGCCGCATCGGGCCGTACTTGAAGGTGCGGGAGCCGCTCGCGTTGCAGGCAATGGCCCCCCCGACCGAGCATTCGTGCCGAGAGGTGGGGTCGGGCGGAAAAAACCGTCCGCTGGCCTCCACGGTCGATTGGTACTCCCCAAGCAGCACGCCCCCGTCTACCTCCGTGAGGCTGTGCACCGTGGCGAGACGCTCGGTGCTGAGGAGCGCGCCGCCCATCGGCACCGGCGCCCCGGTCGTGGAGGTGCGGCGGGCCGCGACGGTGAGCGGCATCCCCTCGCGCTGGCACCACCGCAGCACCTCAGCCACCTCCGCCGTGCTCGCAGGGCGGAAGAGCAGCTCCGCGTGACCCAGCAGGTTGCTCGCGTCGCGGAGGTAGCCCTCGATCACGGCGGGGTCGCGGACGGGTTCGATCACGACCGCAGCTCCAGAATCCGGTCCACCAGCTGCGCGAAGCCATGTCCTCCCTCGCCTTCCGTCACAAATGCGGGCGGCGTGGGAATCCGCGGGAGCCAGCGCACCACGTTGGCCACACCGACGGAGGCCGGAAAGTGCGCGAACATCGGGGCGTCGTTGGCGCTGTCGCCGGCGTAGGCCCAACGCTCCGCCTGACTGGGAAGGCCGAGGTCGCTGCAGAGGCCGAAGAAGCCGGAGAGTTTGTCGAACTCACCAAACCAGCCGTTCACATGGATGCTCGACGCCTTGGCGGTCGCGCCGAAGCGCGCGAACACCGCCAGAATCTGGTCGATCGCGGCGTCGGGGAGGGCCGCCACGTCTTCGCAGAAGTCCACGGCGAGGTCGAGCTCGCGGTAGGGCTGGTCGCTGGCCAACGCGCAGCCAGGTACCTCGCGCAAGACCGCCTCGCGGACCGTGTGCAGGCGCGCCGCGTTGTGGGCGCGGACTTCGGCCGATTGGGCAAACGCGCGGACCAGCTTGCCCTCATGCATGTAGAACCAGAGCCCGCCGTTCTCGCCCACCACGCCCTCGCAGGGCCACATGCGCGCGACATGATCGCACCAGCCTGCGGGGCGCCCCGTGACCGGGACGATGGCCAAGCCGGCGGCGCGCGCTCGCGCCATGGCGTCGAAGGCGGCGGGCACGATGCGGCCGTGCAGGGTGAGGGTGTCGTCGATGTCGGTGAGAATGCCGACCAGCCCACGAGCCACCTCGGCCGAGAGCGCCGCCAGCGGTTGCAGGCGGGGCCGGACTACTTCACCGTCCACGTTTCTTTTCCGAGCAGGAGTCGCTGCAGGTCGGCGGTCCCGGCGGCCTTGGCGGCGGCGAGCTGTTCGTTCACCTGTCCGTCATAGGTGGGGCGCTCCTTGCGGTGCAGTACGCCCATCGGGACGGGGAACGCCGGGTAGTCCATGCGGGCGAGGATGGCGCCGAGGAACTCGTCGGCTTCGTCGTGCACGAGGCAGTCGTCGGCCGTCAGCCCGTTGCCCAACTCCACGACTTCCGGGCGCAACCCGCGAAGCTTGATGCCCTTCTTGCCGCCGCCGAACACCATCGGCTTGCCGTGTTCGAGGAACAGGCAACGATCTTCGCGGACGGGCTTTTCGGTGAGTTGATCCCACGCGTGGTCGTTGAAGATGTTGCAGTTCTGGTAGAGCTCCACAAAGGAGGTGCCTTTGTGCGCGGCGGCCGCTCGCATCACGTCGCGCTGCTCCTTCACGAAGATGTCCACGCTCCGGGCCACGAAGCTGGCATCGGCCCCGAGCGCGAGCGCGGCGGGCATGAACGGGTGGTCCACGCTGCCCATCGGTGTCGACTTCGTCTTCTTCCCGACCTCGCTCGTGGGCGAGTACTGGCCTTTGGTGAGCCCGTAGATCCGGTTGTTGAACAACAGGATGTTGAGGTCGACATTGCGGCGCAGGCAGTGGATGAGATGGTTGCCGCCGATGCTCAGCGCGTCGCCATCGCCGGTGGCCACCCACACCGCGAGGTCCGGACGCGACGTTTTCAGGCCGGTGGCCACGGAGAAGGCGCGGCCGTGGATCGTGTGAAACCCGTAGGCGTTGATGTAGTAGGGGAAGCGGCTGCTGCACCCGATACCCGAGATGATCGCAAACTGTTCGCGGGGAATTCCCAGCTCCGCAAACACCGTCTGCGCCTGGCTCAGGATGGCGTAGTCCCCGCACCCAGGGCACCACCGGATGATCTGGTCGGACATGAAGTCCTTCTTCGTGTACACCGGAACTTGAGGGGTGCTCATTATTTGGCCTCCACAACTTGGTAGTGGCTGATCGCGGTGAGCACTTCGCTCACCTTGAACGCTTGGCCCTTGATCTTGGGCACGGACACACAGTCGATCAGCGTGAGGTCGCGCAACAGCTTCACGAGCTGCCCGAGGTTCATTTCAGGGACGATGACGCGGTCGTATCGCTTGAGCACCTCGTGGATGTTCCCGGGCAGCGGGTGGATGTACCGGATGTGGGCGTGACCGACACGGATGCCGCTGCGCCGGGCCTGGTCGACCGCCACCCGGATAGCCCCGTACGTGCTGCCCCAGCCCACAACCAAGAGGCCTCCCTCGTCGCCGTGCACCTGGAGGTCGGGCACCTTCACCCCGGCGACCTTGGCGGCCCGGGTCTTCACCATGTTCTCGTGGTTCACGGCGTCGTACGACACGTTGCCCGTACCCTCCTGCTTTTCGAGCCCACCGATCCGGTGCTCGAGGCCCGGCGTGCCGGGGCGTACCCAAGGGCGCGCCAAGGTCTCCGGATTGCGGGCGTAGGCCTTGAATCCCTCTACCTCCGTGTGGAACGTGACCGGGAACGCCTCGATGTCGTCGACGTTCGGCACTCGCCAGGGCTCGCTGCCGTTCGCCAGATAGCCGTCCGTGAGGAGGATGACCGGAGTCATGTAGGTGGCGGCGATGCGCACGGCTTCCACCGCCATCTCAAAACAGTCCGACGGAGTGCTGGCCGCGATCACCGGGATCGGGCACTCGCCGTTTCGACCGTACACCGCCTGCAACAGGTCGCTCTGCTCGGTTTTCGTGGGCAGCCCGGTGCTCGGGCCGCCGCGCTGGATGTTGATGACCACCAGCGGCAGTTCCGTCATCACGGCGAGGCCCATCGCCTCGGTCTTGAGCGCCATGCCCGGACCGGAGGTGGTGGTGAGGCCGAGGGAGCCGCCGAACGAGGCGCCGATCGCACTGGTGATCGCAGCGATCTCGTCTTCCGCCTGAAACGTGCACACGCCGTACGACTTCAACGCCGCGAGGTAGTGCAGGATGTCGCTCGCGGGCGTGATCGGGTAGCTGCCCAGAAAGAGCGTGAGCCCCGCCTTGCTCGCCCCAACCACGAGCCCGAGCGCAGTCGCCTCGTTGCCCATGATGTTGCGATACACGCCCGGCGCCTGCTTCATCGGCGCCACTTCGAATCGTTCGTGGAAGAGCTCCACGGTTTCGGCGTAGTTGTAGCCGGCTCGCAACGCGCGGAGGTTGGCCTCGCGGTAGGGCTCCTTGAACTTGCTGTTGATCCACCGCTCGGTGGTTTCCATCGGCCGGCTGTACAGCCAGTAGGTGATGCCCAGCGCGTAGAAGTTCTTGCAACGCTCGGTTTCTTTCCCGGAGAGGCCAAGGCCCTCCACGGCGTCGCGGGTTTGCCGTGCGAGGTCGACGGGCACGACCCGGAAGGAGGAGAGCGAACCGTCGTCCAGCGGATTGCTGGTGAGCCCGCACTTCTCAAACTCACGGTCGATGAACTTTTCCTGGTTCACGATCACCAGCCCGCCCGGCTTCAGGTCGTCGATGTTGGCCTTGAGCGCCGCAGGGTTCATCGCCACGAGGGCCTCGGGCGAGTCGCCCGGAGTGAAGATGTCGTGGTTGGCGAAGTGGAGTTGGAAGCCCGACACGCCCGCGAGCGTGCCGGCAGGTGCGCGGATCTCGGCGGGGAAGTCGGGGAAGGTGGCGAGGTCGTTGCCGAGGAGCGCGGTGGTGTTGGTGAACTGGCTGCCGATGATCTGCATGCCATCGCCGGA
This sequence comes from Deltaproteobacteria bacterium, assembly GCA_947484175.1. Classification (GTDB taxonomy): domain Bacteria; phylum Myxococcota_A; class UBA796; order UBA796; family SXON01; genus SXON01. The sequence continues at coordinate 30,925 of CANKOI010000025.1, read as the reverse complement.
GTCGCCGGCGAAGCGAATGACGACGTGGTCGACGGTTTGTGTGGACTTCAAGGCGGCCCTCCTTGGGCACGGGTGCCCGGGCGCGGTCTAACGTGGCGTACGCAGCATGCATCCGGGTGCGGGGCTTCGGGGGCGGATATGGACGGCCCGTGAAGCAGCGCACCGTCCTCGCCGATGTGCGGACCCCGCGCGTGGAACGAGCCGCCGCCGCGCTCGGGGCTCGTATCCTTCCTTTGGCTGGCGCCGCGCCCCCCACGCCCGGCCCTCCGCGCGTCACCTTGGCCTTTGCGGCGCCGGGGGAGTGGCAGGCCCTGATCGGTCGGCTGCGCGGCCCGTTCGGAACGCCGGTGGTGGTGGTGCCGTTGGGGACTGCGGTCGCCCCCACCGATCCGCACGCCGCGATCGCCCGTTTTGTGCTGTCGAGCCAGCGGTCCGCGAGGTCGTGGGGGGAGTGGCTCCCGCTGGGGCGCTTGGTGGTGGTGGAGCCGGGACCGATGGCTTCGGCCGGTGGGGTGTACGAAGCGGGGGAGGACGATGCGCTAGATCCCGAGGCGATCGTGGCGGCCGCACGGGCGGGTGCCGCGATCGTGAGTGCGGTGGCTCATGAGGTCTTGCCGCCCGGGGCCATCGTGGCGGCCGAAGGGGCCGCCGCTGCCGCCGTCGAGCTTCGCGCCGATGCCCGCCGCGCCCGCACCCTTGGCGCGATGGCCCGCACATGGGCGGAACGGGGCCGCACCCTCGAGGACGAAGCGACCGCGTGGCGAGCGGTGGCCGAAGAGGTCGAGTCGATGGCGCGGCGGGGAGTATGATGCCACCGATGCTGTCCCTGCCGCTGCTTCTGGCACTACCGGGCTGTCCCGAGGGCGGCGAGAGCGCCCCCGAGGAGACCGCCGCCGTGGTGGACTCCGAAGCGCCCGTGGTGGAGTCGGCCACAGTCACCTGCTTCCAACACACGACCGGCGAAGCGTTCGTGCAGTGGACCGGAAACGCGACGGCGAGCGACCCGCAGGGGCTCTCCACGATCGAGACCTTCGGCACCCTCGCGGTCCGCGACGCGCGCGGCGACCTCGGTGAGGCCTCGCTCGTTTGCGCGGACGGCGCCTGTACCACGAGCTGGCGCGACCACGAGTTCGACATCGAGTGCGACACCATCGCGGTCTCCACCTACGATTTCGCCTTCCGAGTCGTCGACCACGACGGGCATGAGTCAGCGGAGCTGGTCGTCGCGGGGGAGAAGGTCGAGGAGTAGGCGGGGCGGCTACGGCCGTGGAGCCCGCCGCCGCCGCACCGCTGCGAGGATCGGGAGCAGCGCCGCAACCCCAGGCGCGGCCGGGAGCGTACCACAGCCGCATTCCGGCCCTGGGCCCTCGCCCGGCTCCTCCGCATCCGGAGAGCGGCCCGTGTGGGCGTTCTCGTCACCGCACGCAGGGTCTGCCGCGAGCCAGGCCTCCTCGTTCTCGTCTGCGTCGAGACAGCCATCGCCGTCGCTGTCGCGGTCTAGGGCGTTGGGTACCCCGTCCCCGTCGATGTCGGGGTCGGCCGCCCCGTCGCCGTCGGCGTCGGCGAGGGACTCGTCTGCCGAAGCCCGCCCGTCGCCGTCGTCGTCGGTCTCGGTCACGTTGGGAATGCCGTCGAGGTCGCTGTCCTTTCCGGCCTCCGAGGCGTCGCTCATGCCGTCGCCGTCGCTGTCGGCGTCCCGATGGTCGGGCGTGCCATCGCCGTCGGTGTCGGCCGGCGCCGTGGGATCACCCACCTCGTCGGACGTGGGGATGGTGTCGCCGTCGTCGTCGGTGTCGAGCGGGTCGGTGAGCCCGTCGTCGTCGGTGTCTGGCGCGATCCAGATGTCGTCGCCGCCCGCGGTGTCGGTCGTGAGCACCTCGACCTCCGCGGCGTCGGGGAGGGAGTCGTCGTCGCTGTCGGGGTCTTGGTGGTCGATTCCGAGCTCCCGTTCGATCCCGTTCTGCACTCCGTCGCCGTCGCGGTCGCCCTCCGGGTCGGGTTCCACGCAGTCCGTGTCATCCAGCGTGGAGTACACGTCGTCGCAGTTCTCATCGTCACCGCCGCAAACCTCGACGCCAGCCGGGCTGATACTTTCCGATGTATCATCGCAGTCATTGTCGTCGGCTACGAAGCCTGGTGGAGCCTCGCACCCCCGCTCCATCTGGGTAGCATCCCCGAACCCGTCGGCGTCGGCGTCGGCGTACCAGATGGCCTTCTCACAGCCGAGCTCGCACACGAAGGGGAGGACGTTCTCACAGTCGCGGTCATTCCACGCGCCCCCCCCGTCGTCGGCGAAGGCCCCGCAATCTTCTGCACCCCCGTAGTCGTTGGGCTCGCCAGCGCGCCAGTCGGTGAAGGTAGAAGGGGAACCCCCGTCCCACACGAAGCTGCCCTCTACCTCCCCGTCGTTGTAACCTTGCCACCAGGGGTTGAGCGCGTCGAGCGCCTCTGCGACGATCCAGAGCCACGCTTCCTCCGGTGCATCGGCTACGTCTACGAGGTGGTAGCCGATGGAGGTGCACACCGATTGGGCGTCGGGCCAGGTGGCGGCTGTGGTGGAAAATACGTACAGGTGGTCGTCGTAGCTGGCGGAAATGCCTGGGCAGTCGGCGCCGTCGTCGATCGTTCCGTCGCAGTCGTCGTCCGCCGCGTTGCAGGTCTCCTCGGCGTACACACCCAACGACGCGTCACCGTCGTCGCAGTCGTCGGCGTTGTCAACGTACCCGGCGGGCGGGCCAACGCAGTCTTCGAGCGGAGCGGCGGAGTCGCCGTACCCATCGCCGTCCGCATCGCCGTACCAGGTGCAGGAGTCCGCGCCGTCGCAGTCCTGGTCGATGCCGTCGGCGCGGACTTCAGAGGCTCCGGGAAAGGCGTCTACGTCGGTGTCATCGCAGTCCTCGGCAACGACGAAGACCCCCGCCGTAACGTCGCAGGCGGAAGTCGAGTCGGTCGCCCCCGCGTATCCGTCCCCATCCATATCCAAGTAGAACCTGGAGTAGCCTGATACATCGACCGATGTATCATCGTCGTCCGCGGCGCCGTCGCAGTCCTCGTCGACGCCCCAGGCGCCGTACGCATCGGCGGCGGTCGGATCGCCGTCGCACACCTCGGCGGCAGCGGGGCTGATGGAGGGGGCGGCGTCGTCGCAGTCGCTCGCGTCGTCTACCCAGCCCACCTCCAGCTCACAGAGGCGCTCGGTCACCGATGCGTCGCCGTAGGTGTCGCCGTCCACGTCGGCGTACACGGTGCGGGTCGTGCAGCCGGCTTCGCAGAGGAAGTAGGCGGTGGCGGTGCAGTCCTTGTCGTTCCACGCCCCCGCACCCGTCGAGGCGTACCACACGCAGTCCTCGGCGCCGTCGTAGTCATTCGGCTCGCCGGCCCGCCAGTTGGTGTACCGTGTGTCACTCCCGGCATCCCACTCGAACGCTCCCTCGCTCCCGAGGTCGTTCAATCCGATCCACCAGTTCGACGCCGACGTGGCCGTGGCCATCGACCAGAGCCATGCGTCCTCGCCGGCATCGTCGAGGTCGGCGAGGTGGTAGCCGTAGGCGGCGCACTCCACCTGAGCGTCGGTCCAAGTCTCGCCGGTGGTGCAGAACAGGAAGGTGTGCGCGCCGTCGGTCTCCACCGCGCAGGGGCAGCCGGACTCGTCGATGCTGGCATCGCAGTTGTCGTCGATGGCGTTGCAGGACTCGGTGGCGTCGGGATTCACGGCGGCATCGGCGTCGTCGCAGTCAACCGCGGCGTCCCATCCGTCGGCATCGAGATCGTCGGCCCACGCGGGTTGGAGGGCGAGCAGCAGCGCGAGGAGCGAGGAGCACACGGCGGGACCATAGCCTGTGGTGTTAGACCTTTGATCGTGCTGCTGCAAGATGCTCCGCTTACCCTTGAGGAGTTCATGACCCACGAGGAAGTGCCGCTCGCCGTGGTGTTCCGCGAGGTGGCCGGTTTCTTGGCTGCCCGCACCGATGCCGTGATTTTCGGGGCTCACGCGGTCAACGCCTACGCCAACGTGGAGCGAATGACGCAGGACGTGGACGTGCTGAGCACGAACGCGGCGCTCTTGGCCGAGGATCTGAGGTCGCACCTCGGCTCGAACCTGCACATCGCTGTGCGCGTTCGCGAAGTCGTCCCGGGGGTTGGCTATCGGGTGTACCAGCTTCGGGACGTCAAGAATCGCCACCTAGTGGATGTCAGACAGGCAAACGTTTTGCCCCCCTTCGTGGAGATCGGCGGCGTGCGGGTGCTGGAGATCGTGGCGCTCTTGGCCATGAAGGTCACGAGCACGACGGCACGCCGAGGTCGGGAGAAGGGGCTCTCCGACCGCCTCGACGTGCACCGGTTGCTCAACGCCTTCCCGCACCTCCGAGTCGAAGAGGGGCCGGTTGCGGAGCGGCTGCGGCGTGACGGTGCCGCCGAGGCGCTGGCGACGTGGTGCGAGCTCGTTCAAGAGCAGATCGAGCCGGACGGGGACGAGCCGTGGTGAGCCAGCTCCGATCGACGCCCACCTAGGACCGCGACTGGGCGACCCCGGCAGACTCCACGGATTGGGCAACGGCGCTGCTTCCCGCCCCCCTACCACCAAGCCGCCCCCTCCTCGGCCCGCACCTTCGGCGCGCCCAGCTCCTCCGTGAGCCGCTCCCGCGCCTCCCCGAAGCCCACTACGATTTCGCGCCCCACTTCCGGGCGCCCGGGGTCGGGGCGGTTCGGATCGTTGCGCAGGATGCGGCCGTGAGCCCGCTGGTGGAAGAAGGGGGCTTGGGGGTTGGGTGAGCCCACCACGCGCAGCGGCAACCCCGTAGGGGCCTCGGCGAGCGCGGCGTAGATGGGCGGCGCCTCCACCGGTGTGCCCGGCAGGGGCACCCGCGCTGGGCTGAAGATCGCCACCTCGCCCGCCACGAGGAGCGCCCCCGCGGCCGCGGCGGCGGGCCACCGGCGGCGCAGGCGTTCCACGCCACGCGAGGCCAGCCCCACGAGCAGGAGCTGCCCGAGGAGCATGAGGCGGGCGTGGTTTCGAAACTGGTCGCCGCCGGGGAGGGTGTGCAGCAAGGCGGCGGCAGGGTTGTCCACCCCGGTGGGCACCCCGGCGATGGAGAAGCTGGCCCCCGGGGCCACCGACGCGCACGCCACGACCGCGAGCCACCCGGGGGGGGTTCCGCCGGCTGCCGCCAATCCCAGCGTGAGCACCCCGAGGTACGCCGGATGCTCCCGGAGCGCGGCTCCGTCCACCCCCTCCTTTCCGGGCGCAACAAAGGAGGCGACATCAGCACCCCTCCACGGGTTCAGCCGCCAGTGGGGCTCCGCCACGCCCGCCACGGCCTTCGTCGATGTGCCCAACCGTGACGCAAACGGGGTGGCCACTGCGACCGCCAGCGCCGCCGCGAGGGCCACCGCTCCGGCGCGCGCCGCCACCTGCCGTGGGGCTGTCCACCCTTGCCGCACCGCCAGCACCGCCATCCCCGCACCCCCCATCCAGCCGAGGTACAGCCCGCAGCCCGCGAGCGCGCCCACCCCTAAGGCCGCCCGCCACCATCGGCCCTCCATCGCCCACGCGAGCACGAAGGCCAAGAGCCCGATCGCGAGGTCCTCCGACAGGCCGCTGGTGATCGACCCGAGGAAGATCGGCATCAGCGGCGTGGCTACGGCCCCGAAGGTCTCGTTGCCGCCCCACGCCCGTGCGAGCCTGGCCCCGCCCACCGAGGCAACGACGATCGCCGCGACCACGCGCAGATTCCACGCACCGGCCACGCCAATGAGTCGTCCGAAGCCCGCGGCCAGCCACGTTGGCAGCGCGTCGATCACCGGCCAGTTCGCTGCACCTGCGGCGGTGTCGGTGCCGCTGGACCATGCGGGCCAGCCATCGGCGACCCATCCCAGCACCCATGCGTGGCCAAAGGTTTCGGCACCCGCCGAACCGACCAGCTCGCCACGCCACAGCGCCGGAGCGCAGAGTACGCCGGCGACGAGCGCGCCGATCCACACGGCTCGGTTCATCGGTCGCGGCTCAGGTTCCGAGCGTGTTGCCGCAGAAGGTGAGCTCGGTGGTGTAGCCCCCGGTGGGGCTCACGACGTGTCGAGTCGAGATGATGTAGTACTTGCCGTTGTGGGGCATGTTCAAGCCCTCGAACTCCACCAGGGCGCCGGCGTACAGGGCGTCGTTCCCGTCCACGATGCAGGAGCCTCGTGCGAACTGGCGTGCGAGCCGGTTCAACTCGGCCTTCGCCAGATCGTTGGCCATCGCCTGCGAGCCCACCGGCACGTCGGTGATGTACGCGATCTGTTCGCCGAACTTCGACTCGCTCAGGGAGGCGCCCGCCTGCCCCCCGCCGATCGTCTCGATGTCGCCGGAAGAGGCCGTGCCCACAATCTCCTGTTTCTTACGAATGTCCCAGCCGCGCACGATCACTTTGGTGACCTGATCCTGCGAGTTGAAGTTCATACGCAGGCTGCGAAGGTTGCTGCCCATCGTGATCTTCGTGGGCGTCGTACTCATGCTCGCTTTCTTGAAGTGGAGCGTGCCCTCGTCCACCGTGACTTGGAAGTTGTTGCGCGCCGCCAAGCGTTTGAGGAACGTGAGATTCGACTCGTTCCGTTGGAGGGTGTAGACGTGCGTTTCGGTGGTGGGGTCGGCCTTCACGCTGAGCTTGCTCTCCGCGCCCACGGTCTTGGCGATGTCGGCGTCGGTCTTGTCGTTGAACGTGCGTGTCTTGCGTCCCCGTGCGAGTCGGTGAGCGTTGTCGAGCGCACGCACGGTGATGGCGGCCACCCCATCCATCGTCCAGCTCGGCTCCAGCGCGGTGATCTCGCCCTTGAAGAGGGTGCGGCTTCCGGCGCCCATATTCACTTCAACGGCGGCGCCGATCTCGGCCTGCCACTTGGGGGAGCCCTCGACGCCGTTCACGCGCAGGGTGAGCATCTCCACCATGTCGACATGGTCTTCCACGACGATCGACTCGACCCCGTCGTTTTCGGTCTGGGTGAGCTCCTGGCTTCCCAGGATCACCTTGTAGCTAGTGGCGCTACGCGTAGCGGTGGCCATGCGGGACTCCGATCAGAAGAGCTTTTTGAGGGCATCCTGCGCGGCCTTGCTCGCCGCGCCGGTGACTGCCGTGGTGGCGCTGGACTTTGCTGCGCCGGCGGCGGCCTTGCCGGCGTTTTGGGCATTGCCGGAGAGCACGGCGCTCACGGCGGCGTTGGCGGCACTAGTCAAGGACTTACCCGGGATCGACAGCACCTGACCCGTGAGGTCGCTCATCGGGTCGGTGATGCCGTTCGCATCGGCGACGGCGCGGGTATCGGAACCCGCTGCGGCCGCCACCTGGCTGAGCGTTTGGCCGCCCTTCACGTCGACCAGCTTGATCTTCGCGTCGCTGGCCCGCTTGGAGGACCCGGAGCCGGCGAACTCCGCGAGCTCCCACTGCTTGAGCTTCACTCCGCATCGCGCGCGCACAGCGGTTCCGTCGGAGGCGAACATCAGGTAGGTGACGCTCACGCTCTCGATGACACACTTCATCTCGAAGGTGCCCCACGTGAACTTCAGGGCGGGCGGCCTCTTCTTGTCGAGCTCGGCCGCCTCCCCCTGCGCCGGCTTCACGTTGGCGTTGGTCAGCGCGAGGAGCTTCTCCACCCACACCTTCTGAACGTTCGCGCCGTCCATCGTCGTGTCGAACATCAGATCGAACGACGCCGTCATGGGCGCGCCTTTCTGGAACTGGATGGGGTTGGTCGAGTTGCCCTGGGTCTTGGCCTCTTGCCAAGTCAGCGACTTCTCCACCCGGAATTCCTTCGGGTTGTACTGTACGTCGAAGGCTGTGCCGCCCTCGTCGAGGTTGTAGAACGAAGCCTTGGAGTTACCACCAGTTTGACTCATCACCATCCTCCGTTCGCCGCTCGCGGCGAAGTTCGAGCTCTCGGTTCACGACTTCCAGCACCTCGCGGGAGAAGCTCTCGATGTCGAGCTTCGTTGCTTGGCCGCCGGAGTCCTCGGCCGGCGCCGACCCTTCCGCACGGGCCGCCGCCGTATCCTCTGCCATTCGCACCTGCGCCTGTGCCTCACTCAGCCGACGTTCGGTCTCCGCGAGGTGGATCAGGTCGGTGAGCCGCTTGACCAGCTTGCTCACGCGGTCGTCGCCGCCGGGCCCGCGCACGGTGGCCGTGGAGCGCACGGGCCGCGTTCCGCCTCGGCGCACGATCGCGCTCGACGAGGGCGAAGCGCTTCGGCTCGGCCGCAAGACGGTGGCCTCGGGCGCGGCGATGTCCGGTGCCCGCGTCTGCAACACCGTGCCCTCCGCTGCTACTGCGGTGGGGCGAAGCTCCTGTCGCAGCTGCTCCACCACGGCGCGCATCGGCTCGGTGAGCGGCACCGGGCCCGACATTTCCCCGGCGCGGGAGGCGATGACGCTCACCACCTGCTCGGCCGTGGTGGCGCGTGCGAGGGATTCAAAGAGCCCCTGAGCGGAACGAACTCGCGGGGCGCCGTCGGAACGTGCGGCCCACGTCGGTGCGTTCTGGGGGAGGGTGGCCTCGGAGACCGAAGCCAAGGTGGATTCAAGGGAGGGGCGAGCCGCGCGAGGAGCGATGACCGCCGCCTGCGCCTCGGCCCCCTCGCCGGGGCGGCCGCCGCTCAGCGGGAGCGCCTCCGGCGCTCCCGCTCGCGGGCCGCGGGTTTCGCCGCGCGCGCCTGTTTCTGTGCGGGCCGCGCCATCGGCCGTAGTTCGCACGCCGCCTGCGGCGCGGGCGGCAACGCCGGCCGCAGTCCGGGCGCCGACGAACTGCCCGGTTGCGGTGACGGCGCTTCGCGCCCCCGCGAACTCCCCGCCCGGGGTGGTGGCGGAAGCGGCGCCCACGAAGCTCGTTTGCGGCGTGCGAACGCCCATGGCGCCCCGGTAGGCCGTCGCTTCCGACACGGCGGAGCGGGCGCCCACCCAGTCAGTGGGCCGCGTGCGCGCGATGGCTGCGCCGTTGAAGGGCGCGTCGGGCGTGCTGCCGGAAGGGGCGCCCACGAAGCGGATGTCGGGGGTGCGGAAGCCCGGCACCCGGGCCTGCGGCGTGGTGGAAACAGCCGTGGGGCCCCCCAACGCGGGGAGCACGGCGAGCCCGGGGAGCGCGGCCGCGACTCGCGCCGAGATGTAGCGACCGTCGGGGGTGCGTACCGGGGTGGACGGGCTCCACGAGGCCTGCACCAACCCTGCGTCGCGCAGCTCGGCGAGCGCTGCGGGCAGTGCGGTGACCGGGAGTACGAAGTCTGGGCCGCTGCGCTGCGCGAGGCTCGCGCGCTCGGGCGTGGCGCGGCTGGGGGTGGCGCGGGCCGCCGTGGCCTGCGCCACCACCTGACCCTCCGCCTGAGGGCGGGCCCACGAGAGAGGGCCGGAGCGCCTCACGACGCCGCGTGCGCGAGGAGCGGGCGCGGGTGCCTCCGTCATCGCCGCGCGGCTCACCGCCGCAGCTACGGCTCCCACCCGCCGTGCCGCCACCGCCCGGCGGGTTTCGACACGCGCAACGGGGGGCTCGGTTCGGCGCGCGGCGGCAGCTACTTCGGCTGCGGCTGGAGCGCCTGGCCTCCGCCCGGTGGGCGGCTGCGCGGCTGTGCGGCTCTCGGGCGCCTGCCGGCGCCCGGGCGGCGCTTCGATCGCAGCGACGGCTGCGGCTGTCGCCTCAGTGGGCACCGGGAGGCGCAGCTCCGGCGCGGGCCGCCGAAGCGCGGAGCGCGCCGGCGGCGCGCCTTCCGTGTGGGCCGCGAGCCGCTCGGCCGCCCATGAGGTCGAGGCCTCGGGCCGGTCGCTGGCGACCGTGGCCCGCAGGACGCGCCGCAGGATGGGCCGGTCTGGAGCGCCCTTCGGCGCCGAAGACGCTTCGGGCTCGGACGGGGCGCCCGTTACCGCGACTCGAGTGCGCGGTGCGGCGAAGGGGTGCGGCTCCCCTCCACGGCTGGAGAGGAGGACCGCCTCCGCCCCCGGCAGCGCCACGAGCGCGCGCGCCGGCAGGAAGGTGCCCCCCTCGAGCTGTACCGCCGCCGAGGCCCGCACGCGGCGCTCTACCGGTGCGCCGTCAGCGGGAGGGGCGTCGGGCAACACCACCCGTGGCGACAACAATCCGACCCGCGCCAGAAGCTGCCCCCGCCGTACCGCCCGCACGGTACTCGCGACGGCGGCGGGGGTGGCCAGGGAGCCGGTGCTGGCCACGGAGTCTGGCCTTGGTGCCGCTACTGCCGGCGCGGGGAGCCTGCCTTCCTCGCGCGCGGCCACCACCATCGTCGGTTCTGCCGCTGTGGCGAGCGGCGCGGGCTCGGCGTGCAGCGCGCGCGCCATCGCCACGGCCGACGCCCGAGGCCGGATGCTAGTGGGGATGCCCCAAGCGAGAGGACCCGCTGGGGCGGCTTCGTTGCTGCGTGGCGCCCCGCCGGCTGCAGCCGCCGCCCGCGCCACGGGCGCGCTGGCCACCGGCCGGCCGGCCGACACCCGCGCTGCCGACACCGGCGATGCGCTCAGGCTCGCCGCTGGCGAGCCCACCTCACGAGCGCTGCGCCCCGCCGCCCGCGTAGCGGGCGGCACGCGCCGGGCGGCTTGCGGCCGCATGGCCTCGCCGCGCTCGGGCACCGCGAGAGATCCCGCAACGGCGCGATCGAACTCGGCGGCGCGCTCCAGCGTAGGTACCGCGGCGAGAGCCGCCATGGTGATCGAAGGCGAGCGGGACGCGGGGAGCCTAGCAGCGCCCGTTGCGTGGACCGCGGCGCGGGCGGCAGCCCGCGCGAGCGGCGCCATCTGCGAGCCGCCGACGGAGGCCGCGCCGACCTGCTCTTCGAGGATGCGGACCATCGGCCGGGGCAGGCGGGAGCGGCGAACGACCTCTACGAACTCTACGGGCGCTTCGCTCTCGTACTCGACCCGCCGGCGCGCCCGCGCGACTGCCGCGCGTGTATGCACGGGGAGGGAGTCGGTTTCGGCAGCCTGCTTGGCTTGCTCCACCGCGCGTGCCACCCGTTCGCCGGCATGCGCGCTGGCGCTGCCGCCCCTCACCACCCGGGCCGGCGTGAACGGCGTACTGCGCCATGGCTCGGCTACCGGTGGGGCGGGCAGGTTCCGCGGCCGCTGGGCCCGGGGCTCTTCCTCGACCGTTGCCGCCGCCACGACCGTGGGCGGCGCCGGCTCGGGGAACTGCATCGCATCGAGCGACAGCGCTGCGATTCGCGGCGTCGGCAGTTTTCCTTCACCGGGCCATGCACGGCGCGCGGCGCGCATCGTGGTACCGGCTCGACCTTCGGCGAAACGTGCCTCGCGCCGGTCGCGGCGTCGGCGCGCAGCGGCGAGCTTCCGCATCATCGCGTGGTACGGGGCCGCGGAGAGGAACACCATCCCGTCGGCCTCTGCGACGCTCTCGCCGGCTACGCCGGCCACTGCCCAAGGGTCGTCGATTCCGAGCCGCGCGTAAAACGCGGGAGTTAGGCCGATGCGCGGGCGGCGGCGCTCACGCGCCCCCATCCGCTCGGCCAAGCCCTCTCCGGGAATGCGACGATCGTTACCCATTGCCGCCTCCTAGCTGATCCGGAGGCCAGAGTGAGCGATCTCAATCATTTCCACCGCCACTTCGGCGCCGTCGGCGCTGAACTGCGGCCCCTCCCAAGCCACGGGCCAGCCGTCGGTGAAGTTGTAGCGGCGCACCTCTTCCCCAGCGACCGTCATCATGACGATGCTGCCGCTCTTCCGCTTGCCGAACTCGTCGGAGAGCACTTCGTTGCGCCACGTGGCCATTTGCGTATCGGAGCTGACGCCGTAGCGCAGCACAAGGTTGTCCCACCGGGACTGCCCCGGCAGCTTGTGGACGCGGTGGTTCATCCCACCCTCTTCAAGCTCGAACACCTGCGTAGTAGACTTGAGGCCGGAGGCCGCCTTGAACTGCGCCACCGGCTCGGTGCTGGTGCCCAGCACCAAGTAGAACATGAAGTTGCCTTCGGGGTCGGCCACTCGGGGGCTGGCCTCCGCACCGGTGGCCTTGCCGATGCTCGTTTCTGCGCGCGCCGACGTGGTGCTTCCCTTGAGCGAGAATTTGAGCGAACTTCCCCCGAAGTTGACTTTGCCGCCGCCCTTTCCTGCGCCGCCCTTGATGTCCAGCGACGGCTGGGAGCCGGCGCGCCCGCCGCCTTTCCCTGCGCCGCCCTTGATGTCCAGCGACGGCTGGGAGCCGGCGCGCCCGCCGCCCATGCCGGCGCCGCCCTTCAGGTTGAGTGACGGTTGGCCTTCAGTTCGCCCCTGTCCGCGACCACGCCAGTCTGCCATGAGACCTCCGGGAACGCGATGATATCTCAGAACGGAGTCAGCTGCCGGGAGAACCGAGGCGAAGATCGATCAGAATTTGTTCTGTCGTGCCCACGGGCTTCAACTTCACTTGCACACGAAGCTCGCCGCGGTCGCGCACCTCGAGAGGGTTGGTGGAGCCGTCGCACTCCACGGAGTACTCGTCCATCGCCCGGGCGCCGGAGAGGAGGCCCGCGTTCCAGAGTTGCTCCAGGCGGGCCATCACATCGCGCTCCACGACCTTCCAGAGCCCGGTGTCGTTGGGCTCGAAGATCACCCACTCGTTGTCGCGGCGGAGCTGCTCGCTCACCATGCTCACGATGCGGCGGCTGTTGATGAAGGTCCAAGCGGGGTCGATCGACATGGTGCGGGCACCCCAGATCACCACACCGCGCCCTGGCGCCACGAGCAGAGGGTTCACCCCGGAATCGCCGACGGCGCCGACCTCACTCCAGTCCATCTCGATCTCGGTATGGGTGACGCCGCGAAGGGGAACGTTGGCCGGCGGCCACGCGATCCCGGTGGGCTGCCGCTCGCGTTCCATGCGGGCGTACACGCCGAGCAGCGCACCCGACGGTGCAAACAGCTCGTCGCCCGCCATCACCCAAGGGTAGTAGACGGCCCCCCACGCTCGGGTCTCGGGGGCCCGTCGCCGGAACTCGTCGAACCAGCGCGCGAGGAACTCCCCGTGCAGCCCCCGCGGTGCGTCGAGGATCAGGAAGCGGTTGTTCATCGAACGACAGTGCGCCAGCAGCTCGTCGGCCAGGCTGTCGCCCAGCCAGGTGACACGACCGCTGCGCGACACCTCGCAGCGAAGCCACGCGAGCGTCGGCGCACACAGGAGCGCAATTTCTTCCTCTCCCCGCAGCCTCTCGAAGAGCGGTGCGAGTACCCCTTCCGCAAGGCCGCTCCCCTGCAACTGGGTTTCGTCCTCGATACACACCACGAAGATGTGCAGTTCCTCGCCCCCGTTCTCGAAGAAGGAACGGGCAGCACGCCGTCCGGGCGCATCGACCAGACCGCGCTGGGGGTGGTCGAGGAGCTCATCCCAGCGGTGCAACGTGATTTGCAGGAAGTCGCCCGCTGTGGCATCCGTTGGCCACTCGGATCGGGGCAGGAAGGCCAGCACCCCCGCGATGTCGCACCGCACCAGCTCGTGGTTGCGAGTCGGGGAGGCGTGGTGCTGGATCAGGATTCCGGGTCGCATCGCTCGGCTCTCACCGTGGGGAGTTGATCTTCTCGTTGATCGTGGAGATCTCCTTCACCCAGGCGTGGCGCTCCTTATGCGACAACTCGAACACGGCGTCCCGCGACCAATGAAAGTGGTAGGCAATGAAGGCTACCTCCTTGAAGATGTTCTCCAAGGGGTAGCTTACGATTCCCCCAGGCGGCCAAACTCCTTTTCGAATTTGGCGCCGCATTCGGGGCAGGAGACCGTGATGGTGGCCTCGTCTTCGTTGATGCGGTTGTACATCTCTTCCAAGAAGCGCAGATCGCCCGCGAACAGATTCTCCATCACGCCGGTGTTGACCTCGTTCAACGTGCCCAGCCGCGTGACCACCCGGGAGAGCAGCACGATGATGAGGTAGGCCCGATTGCGCTGCACGCGCATGTCGGTGAGGGGGGAGATCTCGTCCTTCGCGTTTGCGAGGCGCATCACGCCTTCACGGTGCAGGACGCCGTCTTTGTCGACGTAGCCGCGCGGGAGGATGAACTCGTACTCGGTCTTGAAGTCGGAAGCCACGGCATCCTCGGGAAGGGCTCTCTACGAGAGCGGGGTGGGGGTGTTGGGGGGGGCGGGCTGGCCCGAAGCGGGCCAGCCCGCCCACGGCCTACTCCTCGATGAGCGCTCCGCCGTCCCACTGGCCGATGCTGAAGATCACGAACTCGGCAGGCTTCACAGGGCAGATCCCGATCTGCACGTTCACCTGGCCCGCGTCGATGAGGTACCGCGGGTTCGTCTCGCTGTCACACTTCACGTAGAAGGCTTCTTCGGCGGTGGTGCCGAAGAGCGCGCCCGAGCGCCACACGCGCATCAGGTAGGCGCGGAGGTCGCGGGTGAGCTTCTTCCACAGGGCGTGGTCGTTGGGCTCGAACACGGCCCACTGGCTGCCCAGCATGATCGACTGCTCGACCATGATGAAGAGGCGGCGGACGTTGATGTACTTCCACGAGGGATCGGAGGCCGTTCCGAGAGTGCGGGCGCCCCACACGCGGATGCCGCGGTCCTTGAAGATGCGCACCACGTTGATGCCACGATCGTTGTACTGGCCCTGCTCCAGCCGATTGATGTTCTGGGTGAGACCGGTGATCCCCATGAGGATCTCGTTCGCGGGGGCCTTGTGCACCCCTCGCTCGCCGTCCACGCGGGCGAACAGGCCGGCCATGTGGCCGCTCGGGGGCACGAACAGCTCGGTGCGGTCCGTCTTGATGAGCTTGCGGCGATTCGGCCCCGTGACCTGGATGTGGTCCTGGTTGCCGGTGAACCAGCTCGGCTTGGTGATCTTCACCCAAGGCACGTAGATGGCGCCGTACCCCTTGTTGCTGGCCGGGATGTTCATGTTGCCGTCCGACACGATCGGGCCGTCGAGGAGCGCGAAACGGTCCTTGCGTACTTCGCACAGCTCGAGCATCTCTCGCTGTTGGTTGAAGTTGAGCCCGGGTGCCGCCATCAGCGCGATGTCGTCCACGTCGTCGAAGGCATAGAGCCCGAGCTTGTCGGCCTGATTCTCACGCACGGAGCACTCGGTGTCCTGCGTGCCCATGAGGTAGACGTAGCACTTGCCGCCGCCGTTATCGAAGAAGCCGTTCACGCCGGCCACGAAGTTGAAGCTGCAGGGCTGGCTGAGCCAGTCCTTGAGCTCGGCCTTCAAGGCGTCGTCGGTGTTGAGGGCTTCGTACACGGCATCCGCGGCGTCGTCCGCGCTGGTGAAAGTCTTGCCCACGAGGTCTTCGACCGGGCGGGTTTCGATGAGGAACTGGGCGAAGTAGCTCTGCAGCCAGCGGAAGAACTCGGCCTTGTTGGTGATCGCCACCGGCGGCACCGAGTACTCGCTGCGCATCGCCGTGCCGGCCGTGCCCTTCACGTCGTAGCCGTAGGCTCCCAGCACATCGGCTGCGCTCTTCGGGCTCGCCTTCTCCAGCGGGAAGGTCTCGTGGAGCTGACTGAGCAGCTTCTCCACGGTTTCGTCGGAGTCCGAGATCACCTTCCCTTCAACGGTCATCGTGACGTCGGCCACTTCGAGCGTCTTTTCGTTCCAGGTGACCTTCACCTTGCCCTTGTTGCCGGCCTCGAA
Source organism: Deltaproteobacteria bacterium (assembly GCA_947484175.1). Taxonomy (GTDB): domain Bacteria; phylum Myxococcota_A; class UBA796; order UBA796; family SXON01; genus SXON01. The sequence continues at coordinate 15,339 of CANKOI010000025.1, read as the reverse complement.
CTTCGGCGCCGTGGGTCCTGCTTTCGCGGCGCCATGGAGCTCGAGGTACTTCTTCACGTCGCGCACCGACTTGCGGTCGAGCCGCATCGAGGTGGTGAGCGCGGTGGCGGCCTCGTTGGCGTCGCCCTTCACGTTGCCCTTCTCGTCGATGAGCTGGGGCGACACCTTGCCCTTCAGCTGCTTTTTGCCGTTCGAGACCGTGACCGCCGTGGCGTCGATCGGTGGGTCGAACTTGAACAGCCCGAGGAAGCCAGGGATGCTTGTGGATACCGACGCGATCGGCTTGGCGCCGCTGTCGACTTCGCGGATGTATACGCCAGGGGTATTGTATTCCATCAGTCCTCCGATTCGGGGTCAGGATCCGCGTGCTTGCGGAAGAAATGTGCGGGTGGCCCGGGGGCAATCCGCGGCTTGGGCAAAGGCGCACCCGGCCGGATGCGCCCGTTTCGGGAAGCTACGGGACCATCCACCGGGGGGGTGGTTGGCTCGAGGCGACCCATGCGAACGGTAGGCCCGCCCGCACTCTTGTAGAGAGGACCATCTAACGCCACCCGTGCCCGGTACGTCAAGAAAGGACGGTACGGTGCTTCGTGAAGCGTGAAGAGGTTGATCGCGTCACCAACGGTGAGATCGTCGGTAAGCGAAAGTGAAACCTTTTCCACCAACAGGCCGTCGTCGCGGGGGCCCTCTTCGTCGTCGGCGGGGGGCAGCCCGGTGAAACAGGTGGCATCGTAGGGCCGGCCGAGGCTGTCGACCTCCCGCGCGTCGGGCAGGATGAAGCGTCGGGGCCGGTGGATGAGGTGGGTGGCTTCGTTCAGCCGAACGAGCAGCCAGCCCATCAGCCGTTCGGCGTCGCTCCGGAACTTGCTGTGCACGGAGAGCAGGTAGTACAGGTCGAGCAGGAGCGGCGGCCGGTGGTAGTACACCTCGCCCTCCTCGTCGGGCGTCTTCAGAAAAACCGGCGCCTGACGGTGGCGCTTGGAGTTCAAGAGAGAGGGGTTCTGCGCCAACCGGTACATGTAGATGTACACCACCTCCTCGCGGTCCTTCGGAACGAACTTGAGCTCTTCCTCGAGCCGCGGGGGCTGCCCGCCGAGGTTGTACCCATCAACGAGAAACTTGTGGAGCGACTCCGTGGTTTCGCCGATGATCCCCCGACCAGAGGCGGGGCCGGCGGCGGCGAGGATGGCGGCGCGTTCGGTCGGGGTCATGAGGATTCGGGACCGATCACGGCCGGAATCGGCTCTGCGGCTGAGGGGCGTACGGTGAACGGGCGGGGGCGCGGTTGAACGGGGGAGGCCGATCCGACTCGCGGCCACTCCTCCAGCGCGGCGTGCGTCTGGCTGCCGAAGGGGGCTCGCGCGGCCGCCCTTGGCGTGGGCTCATTCACCACCACCCGCCGCCCTCGTGCCACCTCCAACGCATAGGGCGAACGGATCAGGCGGATGAGCTGGGGCGCGTTCGGGCCGGCTTCGGCGATGCGCCGGGGCGCGCGCTGGCGCACCTCCACCAGCGCCTTCTGGTCGCGTGCCGGGATCGGATCGCGCCGCGGCTCCCGGTGCTCGTCGACGTGGAGCCTGAGAAGGCCCCCCGGCTGTACGCTCGCGCCAGGCACGCGGCGGGACAAGCGGGTCCGGGGGTCGAAATGCATGGGCGGGGAAGGTATCGCGCTCCGCCGAGGCGCAAGGGCGCGATCGTTCGGATACCCGATGTCGTGCCCCGGCAACGCAGAACGGACGCCTCCGGCTCGGTGAGCGGCGCGCAACGTGGTGAAGCGCGGCGCCTGCTCGCCGACGCGAACGTCGAGCAGCTTCGGCGGCTCGGGAAGGCGCTGGGGAACGGTGCGATGGCCGGAAAGATCGCCCACAACGATAGCGTGCGCGACGCGCTTTTGGCGGTCATTCAGGAGCGGCTGGATGCGGTGGATAGAGCGCAACGGGCCGAACTGCGCGCACTTCGGGAGCGATCGGGATGGTGGCGCGATCTGCGGCGCGGCGCCCGCAATGTCGCGCTTCCCGAGCCAACCCGCTGGGGCGAGGTGGCGAAGTTCTATCGGCAAGCCACGGTGGCGGTGTGCCGCGGCGACCTCGGCCGCGGCGTAGACCTAGTGCGGCAAGCGTTCGCGGCGGAGCGGAAGGCGCGCAAGAACGTGCCCTCGCAAGTGGTCCTTCCTCGGGAGGCTGAGCTTGGCCGCGCCGATCCGGGCGTGATGGCCGATGTCCAGGATGGGGAGGGGTGCACGCCCTGCACGGCCCCGGCAACGCTCGCTCTCGCCGACCGCATCGAGAACGTGTCGGCCAGTGAGGATGCCGCCTCGCGCCGGCTGAACACGGGCCGGGACCGCGTGTGGTGGGCGGAGGGCGAGGAGGTTGAAGAAGCCGACGAAGCGGAACAGGAGAAGGCGCAGGCCCCCTCGCCCGGAAGCCGGCGCCTCCTCGAGCCCGCCGCCCAGGCCGACCTCAAGCGGCGGCCGGACGTCGGCGTGCCCCAAGTCGCCCCGCCCGTGCGCCGCGTGCGCACCGAACTCTCGCCTCGCGCGCCAGAGCAGGCCGAGCCAGAAGGCGCAGCGCCACTCTCCGACGAAGGGCCCGAAACGGAACGGCCTCGTCGCCGGCCGAAACGTTGAGGAGCCCGGTATGAGCAGCGTCGTAGACACCCTGGCCCGACTGGTGGCGAGCCCCACCGTTTCGAGCCGCCCGCTCACGGAGCTCGCCGCCTACGTGGCCGATCGCTGCGAGGCGGCCGGCTTCCGGGTGGAACGATTCCCCATCGAGGGCGAAGGCAAGCTCAATCTGGTGTGCAGTCGGGGCCCTCGGAACACCGATGGGCTCGTGCTCTCCGGTCACATGGACGTGGTTCCGGTGGAGGGGCAACCGTGGACAAGCGACCCCTTCCGCCTCACCGCGCGCGGCAGCCGCCTCGTCGGTCGGGGTTCCGCCGACATGAAGGGGTTCATCGCGGCCACGCTGCACGCGGTGGAGGCCTTGCCGCCCTTGCAGCGCGAGCTCGTGCTGGTGTGGACGTGCGACGAGGAAGTGGGCTGCCTAGGTTCCCGCGCGCTCGTGGAACAGCTCGCGGATCGGCCCCTGCCCTCCGCTTGCCTGATCGGCGAGCCCACGAGCTTCCGGATCCTGAGGATGCACCCGGGCCATACGGCGGTCCGCGTGGTGACGACGGGTCGTGCCGCTCACAGCAGCAAGCCGGACCTCGGAGAGAACGCGATCCGGAAGGCCGGCCGTGTACTTGAGCGGCTCGACCAGCTTGCCGACGACTGGCGGCGCGACGTTCGTTTCGCTGACCTCCTCGACCGGCCCTTCGTCGTGATGAACGCGGCCACGATCCACGGTGGCGTAGCCGTGAACATCGTGCCCGACCGCTGCACGATCGAGGTGGGCTTCCGGCCGCTGCCTGGGATGGACGAAGCGGCTCTGGTGGCGGCGATGCGCGAGCGGCTCACCGACCTGGCCACGGTCGAGTTCGTGCGCGGCACGCCGGCCCTCCTCACTCCGGAGGGCACCGAACTCGAGGCGATCTTGCGGCCCTACGCGGGCGACCCCACCGTGGGCGCCGCGAGCTTTGCCACCGATGGCGGCAACCTCCACCGGCTGGGCATGGCCCCTCTCGTTTTCGGCCCCGGAAGCATCGACGTGGCGCACATGGCCGACGAGTGGGTGGACGAAGGAGAGCTGCAGCGCACGGTGCCGATCCTGCAAGAGATCATTGCCCGGCGGTGTGGCTGACGAGCGAGGCGGCGACGGCCTCGTGGCCCCGTTCGCTCAGGTGGTAGTCGTGCTCCAGAAAACTGCCCGTCGTCGTGAGAGCGGGTCCGAGGTCCACTACCGGTCCCTGCCAACCCCCTGCCAGCGCTTCCCGAAGGATCGCACTCTCCCAGAGGCGCAGGTCGGCGGGTGAGCCGTCGGGGAGCAGCACCGACAAGCGGGCATTTTCCTCGGACGTGGCGAGGTCGGCGGGGAGCCAGACGAGCTGCACCGTTCGTGAGGGCTGGAGCCGTGCGAACTCGCGGACGGCCTCGCCGAGCCGCGTGGCGAGGGGCACGACGGAGGCCGGGTCGGTGAGCCAGGCGCCGGGCGGATCGGCTGGAGGAAGGACTGTGCGCCTCCAGATGGCGTAGAACAGGGCGCTGTGAACCAGAGGGGTGGACCAGAGGGACGCGGCGCGATGCGAAAGGCGGTCGCGGCGCAGCAGGTACCCGCCCCTCACCACGTTTCTCGCGGCGCTGGTCACGCTTCCGTCGTCGAAGTCGTTGGACTGATTCACCACCACCACCACGCGGCGAACCGCCGCCAGCTCCGGCCGCGCAAGGAGTCCCGAGCCCCATGCGAGCGCGTCGACGACCGCGAAATCGGGCACGCCACCGTTGAGCGCCCCGAGCCGAGCCGCGAAGGTCTCGTCGGCCTCGACGCCGAGCCCGAAGACCTGGGAGTCCCCGATGACGAGGGTGTCGGCCGCCGGAGTGGGCGAGCATTCGCGTGAGGAGCGCAGCCCGAGCCCGTCGGTGGCCACGGTCGTGACCCGGCCGTCGGGCCTACGAACCTGCCCCTGAGCGCAGGGACGGAGCCCGAGCGTGCCCGACTCGTTCAGCGCGAATACCCCCGCCTGCGCACGAACCGCCAGCCCCGTGGCGCGTAAGCCCACCTCGAGCAGGAGTATCGCGAGGAGGAGCCCGAGGGTGAGGAGCCCGAGCCGCCGGAGGAGCGCTCGCATCCTAAAGCGTGGGCTCCACCAGATCGGCGATCAGCGCGGCCATCACCACGCTGCCCGCCGCATCGGGGTGGCCACCGTCGTACATCAGCACTTCTGCGACCTCGGGCTCACGCTCGAAGAGCTCCGAGATTGCGGTGGGTAGCGGGCCTTGGGCGGGCGCCGCGACCGACAGCCACGTGGCCTTCGATTCGAGGTCGAGGACGGAGAGTTTTCCCGCGCCGATCACGAGGTCCTCACCGCGTTCGCCCTGCGCGGCACGAAAGGGCTCCGTGAGATCGTGGGAGGCCCAGTCCGCGCCGAGCAGCGCCGTTACGTCGCCCCCCTCGCGAGGACCGGCTTCGCGACCGTGGAGGTCGAAGCGGGAGACGGGCGGCAGGATGAACAGCGGACGTGCTTGGACCACCGCGGCGCAGGCCCGGATGCCGTCGGCAACCGAGCGAGCCCCCCCCATGTGAGGAGGCGGCACCCGCCGGATCCACAGCACCCGGTCGACCTGCAGGCGCGGCACCTGGGTGCGGCACCAAGCGGCCATCGAGGCCGTGGGCGCACCCGGTGAACCCGCGTTGAGCACCTCCACATCGTGTCCCCGCCGCCGCAGTTCGGCGTCGAGCAGCGTCACCCACGACTCTTCCGGCCGAACCCCCCAGCCGAACGTGACCGAGTCGCCCACCGCTGCGATTCGGATGCGGCCGGCCGGCTTGGCGGCGAGCGGCCCCATCCGGAGGTGATCGGCGTTGGTGCTCACGGTGAACCGTCGCACACGCTCCATCCGGGCGGAGCCGCGGCGGTGAGCGTCGGCCTCGGCAGGGTCGTGGGGTCGGTCGGGCACCACCACCCGCGCATCGTTCAGGTCGGCCAAGTTCCAGCTCCGGTTCTCCATCTCGGCCCAGGGGCCGATCACGATGTCGGAACGTTCGCGGCTGCGGCTCCACTGCACGCCGGCCGCGGTGGCCGCGGCGAGAAGTGTGATCCCGCCGGCCACGGCGTGGTACCAGCGGAGCTTCATAGGACGCTGTAGCGCGTGGCGAGCTCGTCAAAGGCTGGCGCGGTGAACAGGAGCCACCCTCCGAGCAGGAGCGCCGCGATGCACGCCCCGCCGATCCACCACAGGGCCTCGCGCCGCTCGCCGCTCATGCGTCGATCATCGCACGGGCCAAGCCGTCGGGCAAGCAGCGCCGCCTACGCGTGGGCAGCGATGCGGCGGAGGGCGCGTTCCGCCTCGCGCGCCAGCGCCTCGCCCCCCGGAAGCCGCCCCTCTCGCACCACATGACGCCCTCCCACCCAAACGTCCTGCACCGCGGCAGGGGAACCGTTGAACACCAGGGAGGGAAGCGGGCGCCCGAGGGCGAACTCCATGCGTGAGCTGTCGATGGCTACCAGATCGGCGAGATTGCCGGCGGCGATGCGGCCCGCGGGAATTCCGAGCGCGTCGGCGCCGACGACGGTTCCCGAATCGATGAGGCGGGCCGCGAGGCCATCGTCGCCGTCGTGTCGGAGCACGTTCCGGCGCCCCAACACGGCGCGGCTGTGCCACTCGAGGGCGCGCAGCTCCGCGAAGGGGTCGATCGCGGCGTGGGAGTCGGAGCCGATGCACACGGGCGCATTGACCTTCCACGCGGGGAAGAAGCCGTCCCCGAGATCGAGCTCTGTCGTGGGGCACGCGCACACGCGGGCGCCACTCTTGTGGAGGAGGGTGAGCTCGGCGTCATCGGGGTGGGTGAGGTGAACGGCGGTGAAGCTGGGGCGCAACAGCCCCGCGTCGGCGAAGACCTCGAGCGGGGCGCGGCCGTACTCGGCGCGGGATTGGCGGATCTCCTCGGGCTGCTCGTCGACGTGTGCGTGGATCACGCCGGTGAAGCTTGAAAGTTCGCGCAGCCAATCTGCGGGAACGGCGCGCACACTGTGAGGGGCCAGCCCGACCCGGGCGCCCGACGCGGCGAGGCGGGCGGCGGCCTCGAGCACGGCCTGCGGATTGGCGTCGAGAAAACGAGCCTGGTGAGGGTTCGGCTCCACGCCGGCACCGGCGCGGGCGTAGGCCACACGCAGCAGCACGGCCCGCAGCCCCACTCGCCCAGCGGCGTCCAGAACCCGCTTCGCCAGCTCATCAGGGTCGTCGTAAGGGGTGCCGTCTGCCTGGTGGTGGAGGTAGTGGAACTCGCCCACGCTGGTGAAGCCGGCGCGGAGCATCTCCGCGAACGCGAGGGCGCTCACCGCCGCGAGGGCTTCCGGGTCGAGCCGGTTGGCCAGCGTGTACATCCGCTCCCGCCACGACCAGAAGCTGTCCTCGCTGGCCGAATGCTGGGCCCACCCCCGGAGCGCGCGTTGGAAGGCGTGCGAGTGGGCGTTCACAAAACCGGGCAGCAGCGTGCAGCGTGGCAGCGACTCAACCGGAAGATCGTCGTCGCGGCGTGGTGCGACCTCGAGGATTCTGCCTTCGCCATCGGTGCCCGAAACCAGCACCGCAAGGCCATGGTGTAGCTCTCCCTCGACGTAGAGGGTCTCGGGCTCGATCCAGAACATGCTCATTCCTCCGCCGTCGTCTGGGACAAGGATAGCTTGTCCACGCGTTCAGTCGGGCCCGGGCCGCGCCGCGCCGCTCGCTCGCTCGGCCCGCGGGCCGGACGGTGCCAATCCGAGGAAGGCACGCCACGCCTCACTCGATCGGCCCTGTGGGTCCTCAGCATCGGCGTAGAACCTTCCCTTCTCATAGAGGGCCACGCCCAGCTCCGGCTCCAGATCGGCGGCACGATCGAAGTGCTGCGCGGCGAGGGTGCGATGCCCGGTGCTTTCGAAGTAGCGAGCCAGGTACACGTGGGCGGCGGCGTCGGAGAGGCCCGATCGGCGCAGCTGGGCCACCTCCTCACCCGCCTGGGGTTCGGGCAAAAGCGTGACGCTGAGCGCCCGCGCACGAGGGGCGAGGCGAGCAAGCAGCGGATCCGGGCTCGCCTGAAGTGCCTCGGCCGCTTCGGCGGCGAGCGCGGCGGCCCCTTCTTCTCGGGCCGAAGCGGTGAGGAGCGCTCGCGCCCAGAGGCCGAGCGGACCGCTCAATTCAGCAGGCGCGGGGTTGGAGGCCGCGCCACCGCTCATGCCCTGCAGGAGCGCTTGGAAGAGAGCCTGTCGGGGCGGGTTCGCCGCATCCACGATGACCTGCGCCTCGGTGATCCGCTCCAAGTCAAGGAGGACGACCAACAGGGCCTGTTGCGCCTCCGGGTCGGCTCGGTACATCTCCAGGAGCGTGCCAAGCCGCCTCGCCGCCGACAACAATTCGGAGGAACGCAGGTCCTCCTTGGCCAGAAGCAGCAGCAGCTCGCGGTGGGTTCCGTCGCGGGCGATGCCGGCCTCGGCCGCACGCAGGGCGCGTTCATGGTCGCCCGCATCCAACCAAGCCTGGGCTTCGAACAGCGTGGCGTCGGCGGTCTGGCGGGGAGAGATACCGAGGGAGGCATACGTTCGCCGGAACACCAGGGCCGCGGCGGCCCGCTCCTTCGGCGGCCCCTCCCGCAGCTGCAGCTCAGCGAGTCGGGCGGCGATCAGGCTCGGCGCTTCGCCGACGAGCAGAGTGACCACCGCGCGGGCCTCCGGCACCCGCCCGAGCGAGACGAGCACCTTGGCGCGGCCCAGACGATAGCGCGGATCATCGGGACTCACGAGGCCCTCGAGGTCGGCAAGGGCGGCGCCTGCATCGCCGAGGCCGGCGTGGACGCGGGCGAGCACGAGGCGCTCCTCGTCGTCGAGCGGCGGTTCGCGCCCGATCGCTGCGAGCGCAGAAGCGGGGTTGTGGAACGCGAGCAGTTGGGCGGCGCGCAAGTACGCGAGCGCGTGCACGTCAACCCCTTCCGGGTGGGCGATCAGGGCGTCCACCTGCTCCTGCCGCTGCCTGTCACCTTGGAACTCCGACCAGAGCACGATCCGCGCGCGCGCCAACTCGACCTGCTCCGCGGGGGTGTCTGCGTGCGCGGCCAGCCGCTGCTCGAGCTCCACCAGCGAAGCGTAGTCGGCGCTGCCGAGGCCCCGCCGGAGGTCGACGTTGGCGCGGGCGGCGTCGAGGAGCCCCGTGGCGCGGGCCACCATCAACAGCAGGAGGAACAGCACGAGGAGGAAGCCGCCAAAGAAGGCGGCGCCGAGCAACAACCGCAGCGGGCGCGGGCTGCGGGAGACGCGCTCCGGCTCATCGAGCGCCACCTCGGGCAGCAGGGCGGGATCGGGCACGGGGTGGAGCTCGATCACCTCGATGGCACGGTCGAAATGGTGTACGGGCTCCTGTACGGGCACGTGCGCCGGCGCGGTTTCAACCACACCCGACCCAGCGCCGAAACGAAGCTCCTCGGAGAGTTCAACCCCGTCGAGGTCGGACGCAACGGGGTCCACGCCCATTGAGGCCTGCCACTCCCGAAGGTTGAGCGTTTGGCCGCCTTCCTCCCTACGGCGGTGCATGGCCCCGCCTTCCCCCTCGCCCACGACCATGAGGATCTGGGTGTCGCCGCTCACGCCGCCCGCGAGAGCGGCGGGGGCCAGGGGCTCGGTGCCACCTTCGGGAAGTAACGAAGTGGACGTCTTTTCGTCTTCGTCCGTTCCGGGCGGCAGCGGCTCCGGCTGCGCCGAGGGCCGCTTGAAGAGCGTGGGAAACGGCGCGGCACCTCCCTCCGGCTCGAGGGGCATGTCTGCTTCCGCCGTCATGCCTTCGGTGTGCTCCGATTCCTCTGGCAGGGCACTCAGTTCAAGGATCGCCGGCAAGGCCCGCTTGACCTGCAATTCCAGAGGCTCGACACCGGCGAAGTTGCCCGAGAGCGCCCACCGCAAGAGCGCGACGCGCGGATGGTTGGGATGCTGGGCAGCGAGCTTTTCGAGCAGTGCGCCCGCCCGCGACCCGACCCCCGCGGCCATGAACTGCTCGGCCAAGTTGATCCGCGCCGCGAGATCGCCCCCGCTCTCCAACTCACGGGCCAGCGCCTCTGGGCGTGGCGGATCGACGGCCAGCCTCGCGGTGAGCGCGGCCACGTCCTCGCCGGCGGCGCGCAAGTTGTCGAGCACCGGGCGCGCGCGCAGAGGCCAGCCCCGGTCGAGGTAGGCCTCGGCGAGCAGCCTCAGCGCCGCTCTGTCGCTGGGCGCAACCTCGATGGCCTCACGCGCCCTTGCCAAGGCGCGATCGACGAGCCGAAGCTCGAGCAGGGCGCGGCCTTCGGCTACGCGGGCTGCGAGCGAGGGCGCCCCCACGGCCTCCCATGCCACGATCAGGCGCAGCACGGCCGCGGAGTCGCCGCGAGCGAGCAGCGAAAGCACGGCGCGCTCCCGCCGCCGGTTGGCGTCGGCGGGGGGGCTCTGCACGGGCGCGGTGCGGGAGGAGTTCAAGCGCTGAGCGTATCCGAAAGCGGCGGGGATGCCCGGAGCCTCCCGCACGGACGTGGGAATCGGTCCTCCGGGTCAGCTCCGCGACAGTTCGGCCTGGAGCAGCGGTGCGACTTCGAACAGGTCTCCCACGATGCCGTACGTGGCGTACTGAAAGATCGGCGCCTCCGCATCCTTGTTCACCGCGACGATCACTCGGGAGGTGCGCATGCCGGCGAGGTGCTGGATGGCGCCGGAGATGCCCAGGGCGATGTAGAGAGAAGGGTTCACGACCTTGCCGGTTTGCCCCACCTGTTCGCCGTGGCCAGCGTACCCGGCATCGACGGCCGCGCGGCTCGCGCCGACCGTCGCCCCGAGGGCCGCCGCGAGCGGCCGCACAACGGCGTCGAATTGCTCCTTCCCCTTCAGGGAGCGCCCGCCCGATACGATGCGCTCCGCCTCGGTGAGGTCGGCGGTGGTGGAGCTCGCCGCGACCGTGTCGGTCACCCTCACGTCCACGTCGCTGTCGCTCACTTGGGCATCGACCGGCACCACAGTGGCACTTCCGCCCGCGGCGGCGACCACCGGGTAGCTATTCGGCCGCAGCGTAAAGATCCCCACAGGGCTGTTGATGGTCACGTCGACGAGAGCCTTGCCCGCATACACGGGGCGTCGGCCCACGACCTTTCCGCCCACGTTGCGCAGCTCCGTGCACTCCACCGCGAGGCCGGCACCCAGGCGGGCCGCCAGCCGGGGCAGAACATCGCGCGCCACGGAGGAGGCCGACGCGAGCAGCGTGCTCGCCCCGGACGCCGCGAGCGCCGCCGCGAAGGCCTTCGTGTAGGCGCCGGTGCTGTAGGAGGCGAGCGCCGGCGCGCTCACCTGGTACACCTTGCCGGCGCCGTTGGGGCCGAGCGCGCTGGTGTCGCCATCGCCGACGACCAGCGCCGACACCGGGCCGGCGCCGAGGGCGACTGCGCGCTGGAGCAGCTCGAACGCGGTCTTGCGGGGGCGGCCCGCTTCGAATTCACAGAAGACAAGAATGCCGTTGCTCATGTTCATGATCTCCTAGATGACCTTGGCTTCGTCGCGCAGAAGGCGGACCAGTTCGGCAACCGCGGTAGCGTTGTCGCCCGAGAGGATGCGGCCGGCGGGCCGCTGGGGCGGCGGCCCCATGTTTGAGAAGGTGACGAGCGCGGCGCCCGCTCCGACGCGGTTCGCCGAGAGGCCGAGCTCGGCGATGCCGACGACCGCGATCTTTTTCGACTTGGCCTTGAGAATCCCGGGGAGCGTGGCGTAGCGGGGGGTGTTCAGCCCCTTGTCGCAGCTCACGACGGCGGGAAGCCGGCCCGCGACCACTTCACGCATGCCGCCACCGGCTGCGCGCTGGGCAGTGAAGGCTTCGCCGTCCATCTCGAACTTGTCGACCCAGCTTACCTGTGCGGCTCCCATGAGCTCGGCGATCATCGCCGGGATGGTGCTGCTGTCGCCGTCTACGGCCTGGCGGCCCGCGAGCACAAGGCCTACGCCCTCCGCGGTGAGGGCCGCGGCGAGTGCCCGAGCGAGCCCGAGGCTGTCGCTCCCGGCCAGCGCCGGGTCGTCGATGCGCACGGCGCGATCAGCCCCGCGGGCGAGTCCGTCCCGAATCCTCGCGTCGGCGTCGGCCCCGCCGACGGTGAAGGTGACCACTTCGGTGGCCTTTCCCGCCTGCTTCAAACGAAGCGCCTCTTCGAGCGCGTATTCGTCGTAGGGGTTGATCTCGAACTTCACGTCGTCCGTGAGGATCGCCGTGGCCTCCGCGTTGATGCGGATGCGGGTGTCGGTCGCGGGGACCTGCTTGATGCACACGCCGATAATCATGCTGACTCCTTGGAAAGACCACGAATGAAGATGTTGGCGACCGTGTCGGCCGCTGCGTCTAGCGAAAACTTGCGGTGGCGCGCGAGGATGAACTGCATCGCCATCTCGTCCATGGCGCCGAAAAACGCCCACATCGCCATGAACGGGTCGATGTCGGCGCGGATCTTTCCCTGTTCTTGGCCGGCGCGGATCATCTCTGCGAACTTGCCAAGGTAGATCCATAACTTCTCTGGCCGATACTCCTTGAGGAACTTGTTGCTCAGCCGCAACTCGATCTGCAACACCTCCGCGAGCTCGCGGTGATCCCGCACCTGCCGAAAGTGGTAGTGCGCGAACGTGCGGACCTGTTCCAGCGGGTCGGAGACTCCCTGCAGAGCCTCGTGGAGGCCGGCCAGAAGCAAGTCCATCTTCTCTTCGAAGATGGTGAGTAGCAGGTCGTCTTTGTTCTTGAAGTAGAGGTAGATCGTTCCGTCGGCCACGCCGGCCGCCTCGGCCACGTCGGAGATTCGCGCACCGTGGAAGCCCTTCTGGGCAAAAACGCGGATCGCGGCATCGAGGATCAACTCGTGCTTGTCGGTACGGTCGCGGCTGGGTTCGGGCGTGGGCAAGGGCTACTGAATGGCGGTTCAGCGTGTAGCCGGGGGCCGCCGGAGAGGCAAGGGCAAGGCATCGATCCGCGCTACGGGCTCAGGGACACGCCGCGATTGCCGCGATCCACTGGTCGATGAGCGCGGTGCCTTCGGTGTCGACGACGTCGCTGCCCATGCCGGGCATGCGGTTGGCGTCGGTGGTGTGCATCCGTAAGCTGAGCACGCTTCGGTCGGGCTTACCGGGGGAGAGCAGCGTTGCGCCGGCCACGCCGAGGTCGCCGTGGATCGGCTCGGCGCCGCAGAGGGCGGTTTCGGCAAACGGCGTAGCGAAGCGGAGGTCGATGGCCCCGAGGCCCGTCCCACCCGGGAGGTGGCAGTTCGCGCAGTTCACGTCCAGATAGGCGCGGGCTTGCTCGTCGACGGTGCCAGTATGGCCGGGGGAGGGAAGGGCCTCGACCGCATCGGGCTCTACCGTAAGGAGGCCTACACGGGCGAACTGGTCGAGCTGATTGGCAGTCTCACCCCAGGGGTAATCGAAGGTGCGGTCCAGTTGAGGGGTGGTCAGGCCGAGCGTCCGGCCGGCCGCGGTGGTGTGGCAGGCCAAGCATTGGCCGCGGCTGGGGTAGCGCCAGTCGTCCTCTCCCCAGGTGGCCGCGGCGTCGGCGGCGAGCAGGTCGGCGTCGCTCCCGTCTGCTCGCCAGCGATAGCTGTAGCCAGCCCAGTTTCCGTCCTCGTGCCGCACCAGCAAGCGCGTTTCCACAGGGGTGTCCTTGAGCCGGAATTCCTTCACCACCACGCTGCCGACGGGCAGGTCGAGGTCCCCGTCGGGAAGGGCGGAGGGCGTGGTGCCGTCGGGGAGCGCGAACCAACGTCGTTTTTCGGCGCCGTCGCTCCACAGGGGGCTGTTGACGTCGTAGGGAAAGAGGGCGTCCACGGGCTCAGACGGGCGGTTTGGCTCGAAACAGCCGGTTTCGGAGAGCAGGGAAGGGAACGAGGACGCCTCCCCCGGATCGTTGTCGGTCGTCGGCACGAGAGCGTGGATCAGGCCGCCGTAGTCGATGACGAACACTTCCCCTTCCGGGCTCTGGCCGAACGACACGGGGAGCGTGCCGGAGTTGGGAATCACCTCTTCTGTGAGGAAAGCGCCGCTCACCGGATCGGGGAAGAGCCCGTACACGGTACCGCTGTAGACGTCGGCGAAGAGCGGCACCCCCTCGAGCTCGGGGATGGCGGCCCCGCGGTACACGGGACCGCCCGTGATCGACGCGCTGTCGTCGCCGTCATGGGCGTACTCGGCCACCGGCAGCACCTTCCCGGCCGTTTCGCAGCCCTGAGCCGGTTTGTAGCAGTGGCTCCCCTCCATGTCGTTCCAGCCGTAGTCGCCGCCGCGCTCGATGAGGTCGAACTCCTCCCACTCGTTCTGGCCCACGTCGCCCGCCCAGAGCGCTCCGGATTCGGGGTCGAAGAAGTACCGCCAGGGGTTGCGAAGCCCCCACGCGTACACCTCCGGAGCGCCGCCGCCCGCCGCAAAGGGGTTGTCGGCGGGGATGCCGTAGGGCGCGGGCCCGTCGACGTCGATCCGCAACATCTTGCCGAGGAGCACGTCGAGGTCCTGCCCGTTCCCGTGCGGATCGCCGCCCGACCCACCGTCGCCGAAGCCTACGTAAAGGTAGCCGTCGGGACCGAAGGCGAGGTGGCCGCCGTTGTGGTTTTCGTACGGCTGGTCGAGGGTGAGGATGCTTTCCAGCGTGGTGCCGTCGAACGTCTGGAAGTCGGCGCTCGCTTCGACACGGGCGATGTGGCTCCGAATCTGCCCACCGTCCACGGTGGTGTAGTTCAAAAACGCGAGCCGGTTCTCGGCCGCGTGGGGGTGCCATGCGATCCCCAAAAGGCCCAACTCTGAGCTGCCCATGTACACCTCGGGGACCGTGAACATCGCGGTGCCGACTGTGCCGTCCTCCGAAACGCGCAAGACTTCGCCTCGTTGCTGAATCACCGTCCAGATGTCACCCCCCTCGGGGGAGGGGACCATCCCGACCGGCCGCGTGAACTCTCGGCCGCCGAAGGATGCGACGAACTCCACGGACCGAGTGGACAGCGGGCGGGCGGGCGCAACGCAGGTGGGGTTGGGGGGGCGGGTTTTTTGCCAGGGCTGATCCCCTTCGTCGCTCTCGTCAACCGTCGGGGAGCAAGCGGTGAGGAGGAAGGGCAACAGGGCGAGGAGCATGAAACGGGGTATCTGCCCGTGGGAGACGCCGCCGTGATCTCGCTGCTCAACGGCGATCCCGCCCCCGAACTGGCGGACGATGCGGCGCTCCTCGGCGGAGTGGCCGTCTTTGAGGCCCTCCGGACGTACCGGGGTCGGGTTTTCGGGCTCTCCTCCCACCTCTCCCGCCTCCGCGCCAGCGCCGCCTGGATGGGGATTCCGTGGCCCGGCGAGACGGTTCTCACCGACGAGATCGTGGCAGCGGCGGGGCAGGCCGAGGTCGCCTTGACGGTGCTCTTGACCGATCGAAACCGCATCGTACGGTCGATGCCGATCGATCCCGATCGGGCGGGCGCCCCGATCCGCGTGGCCACGCTGCGCTGGGAGGCCCCGGCGAGCCTGCCCGGCTGGGTGAAACACACCTCGCGGGCGCCGTGGCTGGTGGCGGCGCGCCGGGCCGGGGTGGACGAGGTGCTGCTCGTGGCCGACGACGGCAGCTGGTCCGAGACGAATCGGGCCAACCTCATCGCAGTTCGAGAGGGCACCGTTTTCAGCCCGCCGAACGATGGGCGGGCGCTGGCCGGCGTGACGCGGGCGGCCTTGCTCAGCTTGGCGCGCGAGTTGGGTCTGGAG
>CANKOI010000024.1 GCA_947484175.1 Deltaproteobacteria bacterium | reverse complement strand
TTGGCGATCCACGTGGTGCGGCAGCTCCTCGACAGCCACGCGCTCGTGGGGCTTCACGGCGCGCCCGGGGTAGGAAAAACCTCCCTCGCGGGGGCCGTAGCCCAAGCAAGCGGCCGCCCCATCCTGGCGGTGAGCCTCCGCGGCTGCCTCGGCGAAGACGACGCCCTCCGGGCCTTCGGCGAGGCCCTCGGCGCCATTCCGGCGGGCGACGAAGCGGCCTGTCTCGCCTGCCTCCGCGACCACGATGGCGCCTTGGTGATCGTCGATGACCTGCTCGCTCCCGAGCTGGTGGGGTTGGTGGAACGCTTCGTCGCGGCGGTCCCGAATGGACGAGCGCTGCTGGTGGGGGAACTGCCCCTGCTGCCGCGGCGGGTGGAGGTGGTTGAGCTCGACGGCGCCGAGCCAGGCACGATGCTCCTCGCCCGTCTCGCCGCCGCGATGGGCCTCGCCTCGGGGGCCGAGGTCCTCGCGGCGCTGCCCAGCCACGCCAGCCTCCTCGCCCACTTCGAATCCGGCCTCCCGGCCGGCTCCGTCGATGCCATCCCCGCCGCCGCCCTCGTCCCCGACCTGCGCGACCGCCTGCTCCTGCGTCGGGGCTTGGCAGCTCTCCTCCCCCCCGTGGAGCCCTCCGCTTGCGACGTGGACCGGATCGTTCGGGCCCTGCAGCCGTTGGTCGACGTGGTGCGGGGGGGGCATGTCACTGCCACGCCGGATCTGCGCGATGTACTCCTGTTGCGTTCGCTGGCGGAGCTTTCGGTGCAGGCCGCCAGCGACAGCCCCGCGGAGCTATTCGCCGCGGCCGAGGCCCGGCTGCTGGTGGTCGCGGGCCAGCCCGAGGCGGCCGGCGCCCGGCTCAACGCGGCCGGCAGCGGGGAAGGGTTCGCCGGTCGCGCGCTCCTGCACCAGGCGCGCGTGGAGCTGGACTTCAACATTGGCGACCTCGAAAGCGCCTGGACGAACGCCGTGGCCGCCGCCGAGGCCTTAGGCGCCGCCGGCGATGCGGCGGGGCGCGCGGTGCTGTGGCGCCGCGTGGCGGAGCGGCTCGCGGAGCGCGGCGAAGTGGAGCGTGCCGACGACGCCTGGCGGCGTGGTCGGCAGGCCTCGCGCCTGCTCGGCGACGAAGCGGGGCTCGCCGCCGCGCTGCGCGGGGCCGCGAGCCTCGCGCTCTCGCGAGGGGAATGGGTCGGCGCCGGCGCCCTCTGCGAGGAGGCCGCCGAGTCGAACCCCACTCCGTTTGAGCGCGTGAACCTACGCCTCGCCGAAGCCGACCTCGCGCTCGTTCGCGGCGAGAGCGCCCGCCTCCGCCGAGCGCTCGACACCCTCGAAACCGAAGGCAGCGACGACGCGCTGCTGCACGCCAACCTCTGGCGCCGCCGCGCCGACGCCTTCGTGCGCAGCGGCGACCTCCAGGGTGCCGCGCTTGCCGTGGAGCGTGCCGCCGCCGTGTACGGGTCGCTGGGGGAATCCGTGGCCCGGGGCGCAGCGCTACGACTCTCCGCCGACGTGGCCGCGCTCGCTGGCCATCACGCCGACGCCTTCACCCGCTACGAGAGCGCGCTCCGGGCCCAGGTGCGCACCCGCGACTGGTCCGGTCTCATCCGCACGCTCGACCACGCGGCCGCCCTCGCCGACGCCGCCGAGTGGCCCGAACGAGCACGCCTGCTCCGCGATCAGCGCGCCAGTGTCCTCCGCGTCCGCAGCGCATGACGCCGGGCCCGCCGACCAGCCCCCACGAGGTGTCGTTTCCGGCAGGGTGGGGTGACCAGCCGCTGGCATGGAGCCTCACCGTTGTCGTCGCGGTGGCGCTCCTCGTTTTAGGCCGCCGCTCGCGGCTCGCGGCGGCGGCGGGCGGGGTGGCGCTGCTGACCGCGCCGGCGGTGGGGCTCGTAGGCAGCGCCGTGTGGGGGCACTACCCCACGGTCGACAAGGCAGGCTCCCTGCACTTCTACGCGCTGGGCGCCCACTGGCAGGCCTTCGACCCCTCGGCGCCCGCCACCCAGCTCATCGGCATGTCGATGGGCCACCTGTGGGTGACGGCGCTCCTTGACCTCGCGCTGCCCGCCTTCGCGGCGATGAACGCCCACGCGCTCCTCAACCTCGTGTTGGGCTGGTGGCTCGGCGCCCGACTCGTCGAAGCCACCGGCACCCCGCCGCGCTGGGCGCTGGCCGCCGCCTTCCCGCTCGGCCTCGGGCTCCACGCGCTCCGCGACATCAACTGGTACACCATCGAGAAGTCGGGGCTGTGGCCGCTGGTGCTCTACGCGCTGATGCTCGTTCGCGCCCAGCAGCGCGGCGGCGCGTGGATCACGGCGGCGGGGGCCGCCTACTTCTGGGCGTTCTTCTACAACGCGTACTGGGGGGTGCTGGGCGCGGCGATCGGCGCGGTGGCGCTCCTTGTGGGCAATCGGCAGGCTCGTCTCGCCGTTGCCGCCAGCGTGGTCGGCGTCCTCCCCTTCGTGGCGGCCCAGCTCCCCGCGCTCCGCAACGCCCAGCTGCCCCCGGCGGCGGCGTTCGCCGAACGCGCCGCGCTCGACGTGTTGGCCCCCCTCGGCGGCGACGGTTTCGGACCCAACTGGAACCGCATCCCGCTCCTCGGCGCACTCGATCTGCCGGTCATCCTCGCGGCGATCGCGGCGGTGGCATTCGCCGCCGCCGCGCTCCGCGGGCCCGGCGAGGAGGGGCGCGCAGCCCGCATCCAGCTCGCCCTCGGGGCCGCGGGCGCGGGCTTCGCGGTGCTAGCCCTCGGCCCCGCCACCCCCCTGTGGGGGCTCTTCGCCAGCCTGCCGGGAATGTGGCGCTTCGCCAAGCCCGAGACCTTCTTCCACCTCTCCATCCTCGCGGCGTGCGTGCTGGCCGGGCCGGTTCTGGCCCGAACTCGCCTGCCCCCGTGGGCGGTGCTGCTCGTGCAGGCCGCCCTGTGGCTGTGCTTCGCGCGCGGCAGCAGCGAGCTCTACCCAGCCTTCTCCGCGTGGCCGGGATGACCGACCCCGACTCCTGGTATTCGCCCCCCCTCGAACCGTTCCTGCACATCGTCTACGCCGACCGCGACGTGCTCGTCGTCGAGAAGCCCGCCGGGCTGCTGTCGGTGCCCGGGCGTGGCCCCGGCCTCGCAGACAGCGCCCTCACCCGCGCGCGCCGCGATCACCCCGGCGCCTTCGACGTTCACCGCCTCGATCTCGACACCTCCGGCCTGCTGCTCGTGGCGCTCCGTCGCGCGGCCGAGCGCGAGCTCAAGCGGCAGTTTCGGGAGCGCGAGGTGGAAAAGCGGTACCTGGCCCTTGTGGCGGGGCGGCCGGTCGCCGCATCTGGCGAAGTCTCCCTGCCCCTTGGCCCCGACCCCACGCAACCCGGACGTCACCGCGTAGACGAAGCCGGCGGCAAGCCCGCCCACACGCGCTGGCGGGTACTCGAGGAGCTCGACGACAGCGCACTCCTCGAGCTGTCCCCCACCACCGGGCGCTCACACCAACTGCGCCTCCACTTGCGCGCTCTCGGGCACCCGATCCTCGGAGATCGTTTCTACGGCAGCCCAGAGGTGGAAGCGCGGGCCCCCCGACTCTGTCTGCACGCCTGCTACCTGCGTTTCACACAGCCGTGGAGCGGGGCGGAGGTCGTGGTGGAGAGCGCCGTGAGCTTTGCGCCGCTGCGGGGCAGAGACGGATAGGAAGGCCGCTGGAGCCTGCATGGCCAACCACCGAGACCACCCGCTGGCTCGCCCGCACGGGTCGCTGAACGAGGTGTTCCCCGACGTGTTCTTCGTGACCGGAACGATGGGGTTCCCGATCCCGATCCCGATGCACATGAGCCGCAACATGGTGGTGGTGCGCGACGCCGGTTCACTGGTCATCGTGAACTCCGTGCGCCTCGGCGACGCCGGTTTGGCCGCGCTCGATTCGCTCGGGCGGGTGAAGCACGTCGTGCGACTGGCGGGGTTCCACGGCTCCGACGACCCCTTCTACAAGGAACGCTACGGCGCGACGGTGTGGGCGGTACGCAATCAGCCCTATTCCGCGGGCTTCGCCCTGGATCCTGCCCCCAGTGCGAGGTACTTCAGTCCAGACCGCGAGGTGGAGGCTGGCACCGACCTGCCGCTCGCTGGCTCGCTCTACACCTTCCCATCGTGCAAGGTCGGCGAAGGCCTGCTGGTGCTCGATCACGAAGGCGGCATCGTAGTGGCGGGAGACGCCCTCCAGAACTGGGCCGTCCCCGACGAGTACTTCAACTGGCTGGGCCGCTTGGTGATGCGCCCGATGGGCTTCATCCGCGCGCACAATGTCGGGCCGGGTTGGCTGAAGCAGGCGCGCCCGGCGGCGGCAGAACTGCGGGGCATCCTCGACCTCCCTTTCGCACACGTGCTCCCTGCCCACGGCACCCCTGTGGTTGGCGACGCACGCACGAAGTTCCGTCCCGCGATCGAGGCGGCGGCGAACTGGGCGGACGCGCACGCGCGGTGACGGTGTACGCAGCCGGGTTCAGCTACAGTCCCAAACCTCGTCACAAGCCGCGGGAAACTCCACCGACTCGCCCTCCTCAAGCTCTGAGGCGCAAGGCAAGTCCCGCACGCCGTCGGCGCAGTCC
Source organism: Deltaproteobacteria bacterium (assembly GCA_947484175.1). Taxonomy (GTDB): domain Bacteria; phylum Myxococcota_A; class UBA796; order UBA796; family SXON01; genus SXON01. The sequence goes on along the minus strand of CANKOI010000024.1, from coordinate 40,668 downwards.
GCTGCGGCCGCGTCGTCGTACACACAGCTGTCGGCCGGCGAGGTGTAGGCGGCGGTCGCATCGGCGAGACATTCTTCGGCGCTCCCGACCTGGTCCGCCGCGCACATGACCTTCCAGTCGCAGATCGCGGCGTCGTAGTCGACTTGAAACTCGGCTTCGGTGTAGCAGCCGAGCAGCAGGAGCGCGATCACCGGCGCCGCCGTGCGCCGACCACCACGGGCACCAGCAGCAGCAGGGCCGCCCCCGCACAACCGCCGGCCGCGTCGCTCAATGGAACCGAGTCCTCCACGTTGCCCAGCGCCTTCTCGCCCCACCAGTCGGCCGTGAAACAACTGCCGGGATCATCCGGGGTGGCCCCGTCGCACAAGTCGAGGTCGCTCTCCAGCTCCTCGACATGCTGGATGTAGCGAACTTGGTCGTTGTCCACAATGCCGGTGCTGTAGAGCACGATGTCGGAGGGCACGGCGTCGGGGGTGTAGCGCAAGTGTAGGCGGGTGAAATGAAAGCCGTAATGCGCGTCGATGCCCAAGCCGATGGCCTCGTCGGGGGTGAGCGGTCCCTCGCTCGGGCAGGGGTCGCAACTCCCGCCCGTCCAACTGTACTCCGTCACCCAACCGAGGCCGGTGCGACCCTCCAGCAGGCTCGGGACAGCAGGCAGGTTCATCGCCTCTTCGAGCTTGGTTTCGTAGTAGGCCGAGATGTCGTCCTCTTCCACCATGCACTCGTCGGGCGCGAGTGTAGCCTCCGGGTAGTTGGAGATGCCCACGCGGCCCTCTTCCGGCGGGGTGAGCAGGAACAGCGTGAGGTCTTGCAGCCCGGTGGAGCTGGTCGCGCCTAGGCGGATGGGCAGCGTCCACTGCGGGGAATCGTAGGTGAACTGCAGCGGGCTCAGAAAGCCCGAGTCGGGAGCGCGGTCGAGATCGACGCGGAGAGCGAGGAAATAATCGCCACGGTCGATGTACTCCTGCAACACCGGCTCGGTGGTTTCCGGCACGGCAAAGCCGTTGTCGTCCAGCCAGCCCGAGAGCCCCCCGGCTCCTTCGGCCGAGAGTACGTACACGGTGTACTCCCCGAGGTCGAACTCCTCCCAGACGGTCACGCCCGCGGTGTCCGTGACGATCGAGTCCGTCGACCTCGCGCCCCCCGTCTCCATCGGGGTCCACCCGCCGCAGCCCCACGAAATCGACCCGCTCCCTCCCCCCCAGCCCGTGTCCTGGTGCTCCAATGGGTAGAAGTCCTCGCAGGAGTAAGAAACCAGCCGCGGGGCGCTGTACGCCGCCGCCTTGTCGAGGAGCTGACGGTCGATGCGCCGCACATCCTCTTGCGACAGAATCTCGGGGATCGGCACGAGCAGGCCGAAGCTCTCGTAGTCGCCATCCACGTCGTTGAACATCGTGAGCGTGGTGGTCGTGCCCTGCCGAGCGATGGCAATGCGGCTGGAGCCGTTCTTGGGCGTGGAGTCCACGTCGCCCACGTAGGCGCCGCAAAACGCGTGGGCGGGCGAAACCAGAGAGAGAAGGAGGATCGTCATGGTGGACGGTTTAGCACAAGGCATGCCATCCCGATACGGACGGTGTCGTTCTCGGGTTCAGCCTACCGACCACGACGTGAATGTCCCTCCCACCGCGCTCCGAACCCAGGCGAGAACCTGCTCGGCGGCAGCGCCCCAAGGCAACACGGTGCAGCCGAAGGGCGCCCAGCTCCGATCAGAGGGCCCAAAGAGGGCAGCCGTCGGCGCACCGCACCGCGCAGCCAAGTGGGTGGGCCCGCTGTCGGGACCGATCCACGCGCTGGCACTGGCGGCGAGGCCCATCAGCTCGGGGAGATCGGGGCGGTAGTCTGCCCACGGCTCCGCGGGGCCGCCCACGACCACCACCTCCAAGCCTGCCGCCCGCAAACCCTCCACGAGCGCGAACCAGCGCGCCAGCGGCCAGCTCCGCTCCGGATCGCTGGCCCCCGGGCAAACCACGACGGGTCGGTCTGCGCGGAGCGGCGGCACGCCCAATCGCAAGCCGGGATCGGGTTGGGGGAAGCCCGCGGGCAGCGGCGGCGCGAAGTGGGCCCACGCGGCTGCCCCTGGCGGCGGTCGCGAGCCCGTCACGAAGGTAGACGAGACCGGCAGGTCCGCCCTCCCCTCCCCGAACACCCAAGCCGCGGCGTACCCCACGGGGTCGGCCCCGCCGAACATCCACAACGCCTCGCTGCCATCGAGGTCCCAGAGCCGCGCGGGCGCCCCCACCGCCGCCACGAGGGGCAGGTGCCGCCGCGCACACGCCACGTGCACCTCGCGGCCGCTCTGGAACAGGGCCGCCAGCACGGGGAGCGTGAGCACGAAGTCGCCGAGGGCGCCGCCGCGAACGAACAGCAGCGGCCCTGCGGGGAGGCTCACGTCGCCGGGGCCTCGACCGCGCGCAGCCTGCCAAAGGCGGGGCGCCGCAGGTAGGTGGCGAACCAGCCGTCGCAGCGCTCGTTCAGCGTGCAGAAGCGGCACTCCTCGCCCTTGTGGAAGGCCACCACGTCGGGGAAAAACAGCAGCGCCTTCTCAAGCTGGTGGTCTGCGTCGACGTACCAGCGGTTTCCGGTGCGCCCGCCGAGGCGACTGAGCCCACCGAGCATGCAGGAGGGGAGCCCCCGAATCGCCACGCGCACGCCGGCCGCCTCCAAAGGCGGGATCAGCTCCGCCAGCACCGCCATCACGCGGGGAGGAGGAGGCGCCTCGCTGGAGGCCGCACCGTCCACCGGAAAGGGGTACGTGAACGTCATCGCACCCACGCCCGAGCGGGCGGCCACTCTTGCCGCGCCGGCGAGGCTCGAGAGCGCGGAGCCCACGAGTAGGGTGTTCGCGATCGTGGAGAGGCCGGCCGCCCTCGCCGCGGTGAGCACCCGTGCGGCGTCGGCGAGATTGCTGCCCGACTCGCCGACCTGAAGGGGCAGCACGAGCGCGTCGACGGGAGGGCGGGCCGACGCCAGCGCGTCGAGGTCCTCGACCCCGGCATGCAGCGTCACGCGCCCGACTCCCCTCCCCCGCGCATGCGCCACGATCTCCGCGAGGTCGGGCCGCGAAGCCGCGCCCACGCCGCTGAGCACCACGCTCTCTACCGGGCGCCCACGCGGGCTCGGCGTGGTGAAGAAGGTGAGGTTCTCGATCACTTCGCCCGTGGGCATCGACCGCGTAGGCACCGGGGCCCCCGCCCGCACCCGACCCGGGTAGCTCCGCTGCAGGCGCACCTGCAACGCTTTCGGGCGCTCCACCGCCCCGGCCGGGGTCCAAGTCAACATGCTTCGCCGCCTAACCCACAGCCGTTAGGAGGAGCCCAAGCACCGTGCTCGCCCACATCTTCCTCTTCCTCGCCGCCTGCATCGTGAAGCGCGAGGTGGAAGAGCCGAACACGCCGCCCGAGCTCTTCGTGGTGGAACCCGCCACCGACGCGAGCTTGCCGGCAGGCCAGCCGGTGGTCTTCGCGCTCATCGTGGCCGACGCCGAGAGTGACCCTATGGATCTCTCGGTGACCATCGCGGTGGCCGGGAGGGTCGTGGCGAGCGGTCCGCCCGACACAGTGGGGCGCTTCCGAGCCGAGGTTGAGCTCGGCGCCGGCAGCTACAATGCGGTGGTGGTCGTCGTGGACCCGGCGGGTGAGGACGCCGAGCGCATCGCCGCGTTCGCGGTGGTTCCGGCCGAGCTGGTCTCTCTCTAAGGGCCGCCCGGTAGGCCGCTTCCGGAGGGCATGATAGCCCCGCGGGATGAAGACCTTGGTACTGCTGCTAGCCGCGCTCGGATGCGGGTCTGACGACGACGCCAAGAAGCCCGCGCCCAAGAAGGGCGAGAGGGCGCCCGCGCCCGACCCCATCCCGGTCGTGGCACCCGATGCCCCCTCCACCCCCCGCAGCATGTCACTCGAGCGCGCATCCGGCTCCGTGGTGTGGCGCCTGCTCGACCACCTCGGGGAAGGCACCTACGCCTTCCCCAGCTCCAAAGCTCCAACGGCGATCGACGGCCACTTCAAGCTAGGCTCCGACTGGAAGAACGAGGGCCGACGCAAACGAGGCTGGACGGCGTGGAGCGTGGCCCTCCCCTTCCAAACCTCGATGCCCCGCCCGAACTACGCCCCGATGGGCGCCAAGCTGATCGCCAACGGCAAGCAGATCGCCTTCGTCACCAGCATCTCCGCGCCCACCGCCGAGCCCGTAGCCAGCTGGTACGTCGATAGCGGGCGAATCATCATGCTCGCGGCCGACGACCCGAAGTCCTGGTCTCAGCCCCCCGAGCTCGTCGTCGACGAACTGGCCACGCAGCTCCGGCAGCGCCACCTCAGCCAGTCGGGGCTCAGCCCCGCGGAATTCGCCAGCACCAGCCACAATCACGACCGCCAACACCGACCGGGGCTGTTCCTGCCCGGCGGCGCCACGGCCGAGTTCACCGCGTCGTTGCCGGCCAAGGGCTCCCTGCGCTTCGGCCTTGCTCTCTTGCAGGACCCGCTCACCGGTGCCGTGAAGGGCGACGGCCTCGATCTGCGCATCTCCCTCGACGGTGTCGAAGTATGGAAGGGCCGCGTAGAGGCGAAGCCGGGTCACGCCGACCAGACCGTCGTTCTGCCTGAGGGCCTTGCCCGCACCGGCCGGCTTCGGTTCGAGTCCTTGGCCGGCCCCACCGACGAAGGTGACCACCTCGTCGTCACCGCACCCTATGTCGTGAACACCGCGGCGGGCTCGCCTCGACGCATCCTCGTGGTGGGGATCGACACCCTCCGCTGGGACACCCTGAGCGCCAACGGCTACGAGCACTCCACCTCGCCCGAACTCGACCAATGGCTCGCACAAAGTGTGCAGTTCACGAATGCCTGGGCGCCGGCACCCCGCACGAAGCCTAGCTTTCGCACCGCGTTCACGGGCCGGTTCCCCACGAATGCCGCCGGCGCCCGCACCATCGCGGAAGTGCTGGCCCCGGAAGGGTTTGTGACGGGCGGGGTGGTGGCCAACGTGCACTTGGTGCCCCGCTTCCATTTCAACGACGGGATGGACTTCTGGGAGTACGAGAACGGCGCCAAGGGCACCGTGCAGGTGGACAGGGCGCTCGCCCACCTCAAGGCCCATCAGAACGAAGACACCTTCACCTTTGTCCACATCATGGACCCGCACACCTTCTACAACGCCCCCGCGTTTTATAAGCGACAGTTCGACGCCGACTTGGAGCGTCCCTCCCAACTCCGGCAGCAATTTAATCGCTGGCAAATCTACGGCCTGATGAAAAAGCGACGCCTCGGCAGCGAGGCGAAGGAGTGGATTCGCGCGCAATACGACGCCGAAGTGGCCTACACGTCGCATGAGGTGTCGCGCCTGCTCGCAGAGGTGGAGAAGCTCCCCGGCGAAACCCTCACCATCCTGCACTCCGATCACGGCGAGGAAATGTGGGACCACGGAGCCTTCGAGCACAACCACTCCCTGTACAACGAGCTCGTCCACGTGGAGCTGGCCGTGCGTCCTCCGGGTGGCTGGGCTGGTGCCCCCAAAGTGAGCGACAACGTCGGCCTCGTCGACCTTGCGGCGACGATTTTCGACTTCGCCGGCGTGCCGGCCGAGCGGCGCCCGCCAACCGACGGCCAGAGCCTCCGCCCGCTGATCGACCCCGCCGCGGCAGCCGGGAGGGCCGCCCTCACCGCTCAGCTGTTCAGCCGCCCGCTCCCCCTCGGGCACCTGCGCTACAGCCGCGACCGCTGGGGCGTCGTCTATCAGAAATATAAATACATCCTCCATAGTGCCACCGGCAACCAGGAGCTCTACGACCTATCCGCCGACCCGCTCGAAGAGAACAACCTCAGCAGTAAGGCCGACGCCCTCAGCCTTGGCCAAATGCGCGATGCGCTGTCGAAAGCCACGGGGTGGCCGGTCCTACCGGGCTTCCGAATCCGCGTGGGCCCGACACCGACCGTCACCACGCTCACCTTCAAGGCGCCGATTCGAAGTGCCAGCGTGATGAACCCGGAGTTGAACGAAGAAGTGCGGGCCAACTTGGAGTGGGGCGAAACCCCTAAAACCTTGCCTACGGACATCGGCGTGGTGGTGGTCTCCGCAGACCGAAAGACGGTCACGTTCACGCCTGGACCGCGTCCCTTGGGCGGCACGCTCTACCTGCAATGCGACGCAGAACCCTGCCCCGCCGGCACCCTCCAGATGGGCAGCGTCACCACGCCCTTCCAAGCCGCAACGAGCGCTGGCGGCACCCTCTACGCCATCCAGCCCGGTTGGATTCTTGTGCCTTCCGACTCCCACGACGACCTCAAGGACCAGCAGGCGGTGACCAGCGCCGAAACCGACCAGCTCGAGGCCTTAGGATACTTGCACCGCGACGAGGACTGAAGCGGAGTTGGGGCGGTGCGGTGGGCCCGGCAGCGGTGGACTCGGGCTCGCCCCGCACCGCGCTGCCACCCGCTCTCTCACCCCAAACGATCGAGCAGGCGCTCCACGGCCGAATAGCTCCAGTCCTCCATCGACACGGCGGCGCTGGCCCGCATGGGGTCGACTCCTCGCGCCGCGCAGCGTTCGCGCACGAAACGTCGGCGCCCCCCGCCCACCGGAAAGCGGAGCAGCACGGTGGCCCGCAGCTCATGAGCGAGCTCGGGGTAGAGCAGCGTCACCGACGTATCTGCGGGCCCCTGCGTGAACGCCGTTCGCCCGCTCCGCGCCACCCGGGCGCGCAGCAGCTCGCCCAGCAGCCTGATGGCGCCATACCGACGATGGAGGCAATCGAGCCCGTGGATCAATAGTCCTGGGGCGGCGAGGAGTTCGGCGCTCCAAGAACGGTTCCGCCCCGCGATCGTGAGCTCCCGTCGGAGCGCTTCCGCGTCGAGGTGCACCGTACCCGCAGGCAGCAGCCTCGCCGCAACCGTGCGCTTCCCCACGCCCGCAGGCCCCAGAATGAACGACACTGCGCGCCGCTGCAACACCGTGGGCAGCGGACGTTCCCCCAAAAGCTCGCCCGAGGTCCTCGTGAGCAGGGCGGTCTGGCAGGAGAGGTCTGCCGGTGGCGTCGGGGGGGTTGCTTCGCTCACGATCGTGCTCCGCTCCGCGGCATACCGGAAAGTCGCGCGCGGGGCAAGGCGGGATTCAGTCTCGGGGCACGCTTCGTTCTCGCACGAACGTAACGATCTCCTCGATCGTGGTTCCGGGCCCAAAAACCATCGACACGCCCGCCGCTTCGAGCGCCGCCACATCGCCCGCTGGAATGATCCCGCCCACGAGCACCAACGCCTCTCCCCGGCCCTCCCGCCGCAGCCCCGCCACGACCTCGGGCACGAGGCGATCATGGGCCCCAGAGAGCACGGAGAGGCCCACCACATCTACGTCCTCGTCCACGGCTGCGCGAACAATCTGCTCCGGCGTGCGGTGCAGTCCGGTGTACACCACTTCCATTCCGGCATCGCGCAGCCCCCGCGCGACCACCTTCGCGCCGCGGTCGTGGCCGTCGAGCCCCGGCTTGGCCACCAAAACTCGGATGCGACGCGTCATCGGACCCTCCTACGAGAGGTAGTTGCGAGAGATCACGATGCGCTGGATTTCGCTCGTGCCCTCGTAGAGCGTGGTGATTCGGGCGTCACGGAACAGCCGCTCCACTTCGTACTCCTTGCTGTAGCCGTAGCCGCCGTGGATTTGGAGCGCCCGATCAGCACAGAAGTTGGCGGTCTCCGAGGCGGCCAGCTTCGCCATCGAGCAGAAGTGACTCGCCCGGGCCTTGTCGCCCCCATCCTTCGCCACCGCAGCGCGCCACGTGAGCAAGCGCGCGGACTCAATCCGGGTGGCCATGTCGGCGATCATCCACTGGATGGCCTGATTGGCGCCGATCGGCTTGCCGAAGGCGATCCGCGTTCGTGCGTGAGCCACGGCAAGATCGAAGGCTCGCTGAGCGATTCCCAGCGCCTGCGCCGCGATGCCGATGCGACCCCCATCGAGCGTGGCCATCGCGATACCAAAGCCCTTGCGCTCGTCGGCCAGCCGGTTGGCGGTAGGCACGAAGAGCCCCGCAAAACTCAGCTCACTCGTGGCCGACGAGGTGATCCCGAGCTTGTCCTCGGGCTTGCCCACCGTGTAGCCCTCCCAGTCATGTTCAAGGATGAAGGCGGTCACTCCCTTGTGACGCTCCTCCACCGCAAGGTTCGCGTAGGCCACGCACACCTGCGCGTAGGGGGCGTTGGTGATCCAGATCTTGCTGCCGTCGAGCCGGTAGCCGCCGTCCACGGGCACCGCCTTGGTGCGCTGGGCCCCGGCGTCGGAGCCCGCGTCGGGCTCGGTGAGCGCGTAGCAGCCCAGCTTGCTGCCCGTGGCGAGGTCGGGGAGGTACTTCTCCTTTTGCTGCTCGGTACCGTAGGTGAGGATCGGCCAGCACACGAGCGAGTTGTTCACGCTCATGGTCACGCCCACGGAGGCGTCTGCGTAGCAGACCTCCTCGAGGGCCACGACGTAGGCCAGCGTAGAGAGCCCCGCGCCGCCGTACGCCTCGGGCACGAACATGCCGAGGAAGCCCATCTCGGCCAGCTGTTTGACCTGTTCGGCGGGAAAACTGTGCGCGTGGTCGCGGGCTGCGGCTCCGGGCAGGATTTCGGCCCGGGAGAAATCCCGCGCGAGCTTTTGGATTTCCTGTACGTCATCGGGGAGTTCGAACACGGGGAGCCTCGGGACGGGGCGGCTCTAACCTGCTCCTGCCCCCGCCGAAACGTGGTGCCGGGCCCAGCGGTTTGCCCCCGCACCGCTTAAGCCCGCCCGGTGCGCCCACATGCCTTCCCCGTGATGCTGGCCGTAGCGGCCTCGTTCCTGTCCTGCACCCCTGCCCAAGCCGACGACCCCTCGGGGTTCACCGGCGCTCGCGTCGTGGAGCTCCTTCCCGCCAACGCCATTGTCGGCGATGGCGCCAGCGTAGCCGCGCTGAACTTGCTGGCGCTCGGCCCCGATGGGGCGCCGATCCTGGGGCTCGCGTTCAAAGGAACCACCACCACCGGCGCGGTGGCCCCGATGGTCGACGTGGGGGGCGGCCTGTACCGCATGGAGTACACCCCCCCGCGAGTGGATGCACCCGTCGAGGCAACGCTCACTCTCAAGGGCAAGATCGGCAAGGAGAACTACGCCGGGAGCTGGTCCTTCCCGATCGTGCCCTCGCGCACGCACCAGCTCCAGGCCACGATCACCCCGCCGCGACTCACCCTTGGCGAAGACGAAACGGCCACCATCTCCGTCCGGCTCGCAACCGGAGACCGGCAGGTGCAGAGCGCAGTGAACCTCGACATCCGAGCGTCGGCCGGCTCGGTCGAGAACATCACCAACCTTGGCGGCGGCCAGTTCAGCGCGCTGTTCAGGGTGCCCAAGACCACGAACCCCCAGACCGTCCTGCTCACCGTCGTCGACCGCTCCGACCCCCAGCACAGCCTCGCCGCCATCGCGCTGCCCATGGCGGCGCGCACCACGCTCGACGTCACGGGCGTGCCCAAGTCGCAGGTGATCCTGACGATCGGGGGGCAGCCGTTCGGCCCCGTGCCGACCGACAAGCGGGGCAAGGCCAAGGTGCCGGTCCTGCTGCAACCGGGCGTGACGATCGGCGAGAAGCTGTCGGTCTCCGCCGACGGTACGCGCGTAACGGAGCCGCTCGATCTGAAATTGCCCGAGACGCCGCGAATCGGCCTCTTCCCTACCCCCGCCTCGGTGCCCGCCGACAGTCGGGTGCAGGTTCTCGTTCATGCTGCGGTCATCCTCGCCGACGGCAAACCCGACACCACCGCCCAGCTGCAGTTCAGCACCTCCGCGGGTGTGGTCGGTCCGGCCCGCCACGTGGGCGGCGGCATCTACCAGGCCGTCCTCACGCCGCCGATGAGCCCGGTGGCCACATCGCTGGTGCTGGGAGCCGAGCTGCTCAGCGGCGTGGGGCGCGTAGCCGCACCCTTGAAGGTGAACCTCGTCGGCTCACCCGTAGCGAGCATCACGGCCATAGCCACGCCGGACATCCTCCCCGCGGGCGCGGAGGCGTTCAAGCTGGTCACACGACTCGCCGGCCCCGACGGCGTGGGCTTACCCGGCCGCACGCTCTCCCTCGGCGCCAACGGGGCGCGGCTCACAGGGGTGGTGAAGGACGCTGGCAAAGGCGACTACCACGCCACCTTCGAGGTGACCGGCAAGCGAGCCGTCCAGTTAACGGCGTCGGCCACCATGCCCGCCACCGGCAACCCGCTGTACCGCCTGCTCCTCGTTCCTCGTGAGCAGCGCCTAGCGAACAACGGGCTCTCCTCCACGCTGGTCACCGTCGCGACGGTGGACGAGTTCGGCTACCCCGTGCCCGGCATCGATGTGGAGCTGGTGCTCGAAGCGGGCGACGGCAGCATTCCCGCCACGACCACCACCAACGCGGCGGGAGTAGCGCAGGTCTACTACACGGCCGGGCGGGCGCCAGGGCTCATTCGGGTGAAGGCCACGGCCCGCAACGAGGTGACACGCGCCGTGCTCGTGCAGGCCCCCGCAGAGCTGCGGCTGCCGGAGCTGCCGCCGAGCGGCAACAAGGCCGACTGGGCGCTGGCGGAGCAGCTGCGTCTCCACACGGTGGAGGTCGAAATTCCGCGGCAGTAGGCCACGGCGGGGCGCTCAACCTCAGCGCTGGCCGAACACCACGACGTCTCCGCGGTTGGAGGGCAGCTGGCGAGCCGCCACCTTCGAGGCGCCCAGAGAAGCCAGCTTCTGAAGAGCAGCCGGGAGCCGCTTCGCCGCAGCGTCGTCGGCTACGGGCAGCATCACCAGCCACCCCCTCACCTGCTGCAGCGCCGGCCCCAAGCGGTTCAACGCCGAGACCAAATCGTCGGCGCTGAGCCCGGCATCGCACGCTACCCAACGGATGCCGGGTGGGAGCTGGGCGGGATCGAGATCGCCGACTCGGGAGGCAAAGGAATGAACCCCCGCATTCGCACGCACCTCGGCGTGCAGCGGCTGCGGGTCGACCGCCACCACGCGGCAGCCGGCCTCAAGCCACGCGCGGGTACCTCCCCCAGGCGAGGACCCCAACTCCAATACCAAATCGCCCGCGGCCAGCGTGGGCGAAAAGGTGCGAAGCGCCTCCGCCACCTTCCGAAAGCCGCGCGACGGCACGCCCGCGGGTACCGCAACCGTGATCGCCCCGCCGGGCTCCTGATGGCGCTGGGGCCCGTGTCGGTGCCAGCCTACGACCGGGGGCTCACCGGGCCACACCAGCACATCGAGTACGAGCTCCCCCACGCCGATCGGCCCGGTAGTGAACGCGGGCCGGAGCGCCCGCTCCCATCCCGCCAGCTCGTCGTGGAGTGCGGCCCGGAGCGCGGGGGCGTGATCTTCGGGCGGGCTCACATCCCGCGGACCGAGAAAGAGCCGCACGCTGCCAATGTCGGCGGCGGTGGCAAACACGGCGTCGGGCGTGAGGCAGGGGCCGGCCGAAGCGGCCCAAAGGCGAGAGAACACGGTCGCTGGCGCTTCGTCGGCGCGGAAAGGGCTGTGCGTGGCCTTGAACGTGACGAGACCAGGCCGTTGAAAGCCGGAGTGGAGGTCGGGCCGCAGTCGCGCCACCTCCGCCTTCAGCGCACGCTCCATGCCCGGCTGACAGGTGGCCAATGCGAAGGGGCTTGTGGCGATCATGCGCCCACCAGCCGGAGCGAGGAGGTCGCAGAGAGAGCGGTAGCTACGGCCTCGTCGCCCGACGAGCCCACGGCGGTGACATGGCCCATCTTACGGCCCGGCCGCTCCCGGTCCTTGCCGTAGAGGTGCACGCGAGCGCCGAGCGTCAGCGCCTCCGCCGCACCATCGAGCCGCACCCGCCGCCGCTCGGAGGCGCCGAGCAGGTTCACCATCGCGGCGCCGCCCGAGCGGAGCGCGGGCGAACCCAAGGGGAGCCCGCAGATGGCGCGGATATGTTGCTCGAACTGCGAGGTGGCGGCAGCCTCGATGGTGAGGTGGCCGCTGTTGTGCACCCGCGGCGCCAGCTCATTTACACGCACGTCGTCGCCCTCCACGAAAAGCTCCACACACATCACCCCCACGAGGCCTCCTGCTTCCGCGACGGCGCGCGCCACCTCGAGAGCACGCCCGAGAGCCCCCTCCGAGGCGCGGGCCGGCCAGCGGGTGAGATGCAGCACTCCATGGAGGTGTTCGTTCTCAAACGGAGCGAACGGCACCAACTCACCGGAGGCCGAACGCGCCACCACCACGCTCAGTTCGCACTCGAAGGGCACCTCTGCTTCGAAGCGCCAAGCGCCCGAACTCAAACTGATTTTTACGTGTGCCGCGTGCAGCGACTCCGCATCGGTGATCCGAAGCTGGCCACCCCCGTCGTACCCGCCACGTGCGGACTTGATGCGGGCGGGCAAGCCGAACCGCACCACCGCAGCCGTCAGGTCTGCGGCGGAGTGGATGGCGCAGCCGGGAGCCGTGGGGATGCCGAGCCGGTCGAGGAAGGCGTGCTCGACGTTACGATCTTGGGTGAGCTCGAGGAGCGCCGCGTTGGGATGCAGCGGCGCGTGTTCCTCGACGGCTCTGGCGGCTGCGCCAGGCACATTCTCGAACTCGTAGGTGACCACATCGGAGAGCTGGGCGAGCTGCCGGGCCGCATCAAGGTCGTCGAAGGAGGCGCGGATCGCGTGGTCCGCGAGCCCCAAGGCCGGTGCGTCGCCGGAGGGAGCGAGCACCGCCACGCCGTAGCCCAGCTGGCGTGCGGGAACGGCCAGCATGCGGCCGAGCTGCCCACCGCCCAGAATGCCGATCGTGGAGCCGGGAAGGATCACGGGCCGCCGCTAACACGCGGGCCCGGCCCATCGTAGGGCTTCGGGAGGAGTCTACGTTGCCCGGGGGTCGGGCGGGTCCCTAAGCGCCTCCAGCGCCTGCTCTGCCATCTGCGCCTCGATCCGCAACGCGAGCGCCGCATCGGAGGCGGCGAGAATCCTCGCGGCCAAGATGCCGGCGTTGGCGCCGCCGTCGATCGCCACGGTGGCCACGGGCACCCCGCGCGGCATCTGAACGATGCTCAAGAGCGAGTCGAGCCCGTTCAGCGCTTGCGACCGTACGGGCACCCCGATCACCGGCAGCCAGGTCTTGGCCGCAATCATGCCGGGCAGGTGCGCTGCCCCGCCTGCGCCGGCCACGATCACTCGCACCCCCCTCGCTGCGGCCGTTTCTGCGTAGGCGTACAGCCGATCGGGGGTGCGGTGGGCGCTCACCACGTAGAACTCCGAAGCGACCCCCAGAGCCTCAAGGGCCTCCACCGCCTGCTGCATCACCGGCGCGTCCGAACGCGAGCCCATCACGATCCCCACCCGCGGAGCCACCGGCGGGAAAGCGCTCACAGCCGCGCCTGCACACCGGCAACGAAGTGCAGCGTCCACCCGTTGCCCTCCAGCTCCGTAGGAACCAGCGGAAGCGCCGGATCGATGCTGCGAGCGGTGCCATCGGAGAGCACGTAGGTGAAGGGAACTTCTACGAGCACGGAGAGGTTGGGGGTGGGGTCGATCATCACTCCGGCCCCCGCCATGAAGCCGAACGCGATGCCCGATGCCACATCCGGGTACTTCACGGCAGTGTTTTCGTCCGGCACGTGGAAGGCGTCGTAAAACGCCATGTGCAGGCCGGTCAGAGCGAAGGGCTTCACCAGCCCGGTGGCGAGCGGCAGGACACGCACTCGGGGCTCGAGGGTGAACTGGGCGGCGTCTACCGCTGCGTAGGGCGTTTCGTCGTCGCTCAGCTCGCACCCCTCGGTGCAGTGCCACCCCGTGTTGAGGTGCTTTTGGCCGCCCTGGATGCCGAACGCCACCGAGGTGTCCAGGAACCAGCTCGGCACGTAGCCGACGGCCAAGCGGCCGACGGGCGCGCCGCCTTCGCTGGCCCCACTGCCCGTCCACGTAGAGACCGCGCTCGACTCGAAGTCCGCATCGATCTCCACACGCACGCCGTACCCACGGTCCACGTCGCCGATGGCGTAGCCGCCGCCGGCTTCGACGTATCCGTGCCCCGCGTGCACCTTGGCGCTCTTGAGCCAGGCCGCCTCCGCGAGCCCGCTCTCCTTGTACTTCGCGTAGTCGCCCCAGGGCACGCCGAGCCGGGCGCGCTCCTTCGCTGCCGCGGAGTCTCCCGCATACTCTCCGGCACCTCCGGAGAGCAGCGCGGACAGCCAGTTTGATGAGCTGCCGACGGACGCTTTCTTCGTGGCGGTATCCACCTTCGACGACGCTTTCTTCGCCGCAGCTTCGGCCCGCTTCGCGGCTGCCGCGGCCCTCGACGAGGCCGAGTCGTCGTCGTCATCTTCTTCGGTCTCGGCTTTGGCCTTCTTGGCTGCGGCTTCGGCCTCGGACTTCGCCGCCCTCGCCGCCTTCGCGCTCTCTTGGGAGGCCTCCTCGCGGGCCTCCTCCTTCTCGAGCTCCAACAGATCTTCGTCCCCCGCGGCCACCGCGGGTGTGGAACTCTCCGCCTTCTCCGCAGACTTCGAACTGGCAGCCTTCTTTGGCTCTTCCCCGTCGCCGAAGTCGATCGGAGGCAGGTCCTCCTTGGTGGATGCCTCCTTCATCCGCGCCACCGCCTCTCGCTGATCGGCTTCTTCGGCAGCTGCGTCGTCGGCCCTCGCCTTCGCCTCGGCGTCGGCCTTTTCTTTGGCCATCGCCGCGGCCTCCGCCTTCGCTTCCGCCACGGCATCGGCCTTCAGCTTCGCCATAGCGAGCGCCTCGGCCCTGGCCTCTGCGATCACCTTGACGCGGGCTTCGGCCGCTGCTTCCGCAGCCACCTGCTCCTCGGCTTCCGCCTGCGCGCGTGCGACCTCGGCCGCTTTCGCTTTGGCCTTTTTCCGAGCCTCGGCATCGTTTCGCTCCGTCTCCGCTCGGCGCTCCTCAAGTTCGGCTCGTTCCTGCTCCTCGGCCTTGGCCGCGGCGGCCGCTTCGGCCGCTTCCCTTTCCTCCTGCTCGTCGCGGGCCCGCGCGGCGGCTTCCAACTTCTTCTTCTGTTCGTCTTCCGAGCGGCGCTTCGAGTCGATCTTCTTCGCGGCTTCCTCGGCCTTTTTCCCAGCGGCGTCGCTCCGAGAAAGTTCGAACTCGGCGGCCACGAGGTCTTCGTCGTAGGAGAGGTCAGTCTTCGGCTTCTTCGTCTTCGGTTTTTCTTCTGCGTACTCGAAGTCCTCGCCCTCGTCTTCGAAATCGAGACTGCGATCGGGCTCCGCCTTCGACGACTTGCTCTTGCTGGACGAGCTGGACGTGCCCTTGGTGCTGGAGGTGCTCTTCGACGACTTCGAACTCTTCGCCGGAGGCACCTCTTCCTCCTCGTCGTAGCGCGACGACTTCGACGACTTCGAGCTCTCCGAGCTGCTGCCCTCTTCCTCGCTCTCCGCGCCGCCATACCGTGACGACCACGTGCCAGAAGACGTGCGGGGGCTCTCTTCCTCATCGTTGGCAACAACTGCTTTCGAGGAGGACTTCTTGCTGCTCTTCGCCGGCACCCGTTCGGGGAGCAGCGGCAGGAGCTCCACCGCCGTCTTGGCCAGCTTCTTGCTGAACTCCTGTTCGCCGCCACCCGACACTGACTGCCGGAGCACCTTCAGCGGGCTAGTGTCCTCGGCCCCGTAGAATCGGGCCTCCACGTTGAGCCCCCGGCTGCTCTGCCCAATGGTCATCACCAGCGCGAGTCGTGCTTGGGAGCGGGCGAAAAGGTTGCCGGGGCATTCGTCTATGAGCGAGCAACCATCGGCAATGTCGCCAGCCCACTCGCGGATTTCGTCGCCATCGTCGACCGAAAGCCGCTCCTTCTCCAACGCCGCCACGACCATGCTGTACACGGTGTAGGAGATGGAAAAATCGTCCATCGAGGCCGGCGTGGCCTCCGGAACGAGCACGTCGGAGGCCCACGCGGGGGTCAAAAGCGTAAAGAGAAGACTCACGTTCGCCTCAGGGCTTGAGGTTCACACAGAACTCAGCGGTAAAGCTACCGGAAAGGGTGCCGTCGTCGAAGGCGACTTCGTCGAAGGAACCCGTAGTGGCGCCCTCCACTTCCGTTTCGTCGATTTCGAACGTCCCACCGACGGCATTGAATTCACGAAAGACGTCGCCCGACACGTTCACGATCGTCGACTGCACCTGGCCGCCCTGGGCGATTAGGAACTTGCCTTTCTCCACGGCATCGCCCGATGCGAACGTGAACTGCAACGTGGACACGTTGAGGTCGGTGGGTTTGACCCCTTCGTCGTAGTTGCGCGACACCCAGTCCACGTCCCGGCAGTCGAGTTCAGTGGCCGAAATCACGACATAACGAGCGCCAACGAAGACAAACGCGGACTCTCCCCACTGAATGCCCCCCGCCGATCCTTCGACAGTCGCCGAAGCGCCCGCACAGGCAGCCAGCGGAAACAGGGCAAGGAGGAAGCACGACCGCATCAACGCTCCGAAGTGCAGCCGCGCTATCTCGCGGGAACCGGCCGCGCACGCCGCGCGTTAGGCCGGCGACGTGGACACCCGTTCCCATTCGCTGCTCCAGCGCGCCCTCGCGGGCGAACGAAGTGCGCTCGCCAGACTGATCTCGCGGGTGGAGGACCGCGCGCCCGACGCCGACGCGGTGATGGCCCAAGCCGCGCCGCGCCGCGCCCAGGGGCCCGGGCAACCCCGCGTGATCGGCCTCACCGGCCCACCCGGAGCAGGGAAAAGCACCTTCACCGACCAGCTCGTCTCTGCGGCGCGGGGTCGCGGCGCGCGGGTGGCCGTAGTTGCGGTCGATCCCAGCTCTCCCTTTTCGGGCGGCGCCATCCTCGGCGACCGGCTGAGGCTCGACCGTCATGTCCTCGATCCGGGGGTGTACATCCGTTCGCTCAGTGCTCGCGGACACGCCGGCGGGCTCTCCCGCGCGACGAGCCAGGTGGTCGATCTCCTCGATGCGGTGGGCTTCGACGAGGTGATCGTGGAGACGGTGGGGGTCGGCCAAGGGGAGCTCGGAGTGATGGAGGTGGCCGACACGGTTTTGGTGGTGCTCACGCCCGAGAGCGGCGACAGCGTGCAGGCCATGAAGGCGGGCCTCATCGAGATCGCCGACATTTTCGTGGTGAACAAGGCCGACCGGCCAGGAGCCGACGCGTTGGTGCGGGAATTGGAGCTCGCCGTGCACCTCGACATGCGGCCCGGGTGGAAAGCGCCCGTCTTCGCGACAAGTGCCTTGCGTGGGGAGGGCATGCTGCCGGTGGTGAACGCGCTGGCGGACCACGCCGCGTGGCTCGCCGGCGAGGGCCTTGAGAGCTGGCGAGTGCGCCGGGGCGACGCGCGTGTGCGAACCTGGCTCGACCTCGTGGCGGAAGATGCCCGCGCGCACGCGCTGGCTGCTTTTGGCGAGGAGATTGCGGTGTTGCGAGCGGGTGGCCTCTCGCCCGGCTCCATGCCGCGGCGGGCAAAGTGACGCCGAGCGACCGGTTCCGGGCGCGTGTGGCCCGCCTGCCGCCCCGACCGGGCACCGTGCGGGCGCAGCGAGGGGCTGTCGCAGAGATCGTGCTCGACGCCCCCGACCGTCGCAACGCCCTCTCCGCGCAGATGATGATCGAGCTTCATGATGCCGCGGTGCAGGTGAGCGGTGCCTCCGTCCTGCTGTTGCGCGGGGAGGGCGATGCGTTCTGCGCGGGTGGCGACCTCTTCGCGATCCGGGCACACCTCACCGCGCCGGGCGTGGGCGTGGAGCTGCAGGACTTCATGGCGGCCACCCTGTCCGCGATCGAGAACGCCGCTCCTGTCGTGGTGGCCGCGGTCACGGGACCGGCGCTCGGAGGCGGAGCGGAGCTGCTCTCCTGCTGCCATACGGTGTTCGCCAGCCCCGCCGCCTCGGTGGGGTGGGTGCAGGCACGGCTGGGGCTGAGCCCTGGTTTCGGCGGTGGAGAGCGACTCGTGCGGCGCCTTGGCCGGGCCCGCGCCCTTCGCCTCCTGCTCTAAGCGCGCGTGCTTCAGGCAGAGGAGGCCCGACACGCGGGCCTCGTAGACGAGATTGTGGACGACCCGGTGGGCGCGGCGCGGGCCTGGGGAGCGGCCGTGGCCGCACTACCTCGCGAGGTCGTAGCGGCGGCCGTAGCGCTCGCTCACGAGGGTGCGGAGGCCGAGCGTACTGCCTTCGCCAAACTCTGGGGCGGCCCCGCCCATCTCGCGGCACTCGACCAATCACGGGCGGGCCGGCGTCCGTGATGCCCCTCATCCTCATCCTCGCGGCCTGTCCGCGAACCGAGCCCGTCTCGCCCACGCTCGTGGCGGAGCATTCGACAAACGCAACCTCCCAAGCAACGGGCGCCCTCCGAAGCGGCGCTTGGGTAGACGACCGCCTGCCTTGGAGCGTCCGGGTGCCCTCCGGGTGGGAAGCCATCCCCGGCGTGGAGGGCCGGCCACCCCGTGTCACGCTCGTGCATGCCGAAACGCGGGCTCGAATTGAGGTTTCGGTGCGAGAGAGCGGCGAGCTCGGCCCCCCACCCCGGCGCGGTTGCACATGGAAATTCCAGAGCACGGCCGGCTACCGGGCGGTGGCCGGCGTAAACCCGCTCACGGCCGCCACGTGTACCCCCGAGGACGCAGCGGATGCCCGGGTGCTCGGCTATTTCGTGACGGCCGCAGACTTGGCCTGGGACCTAGAAGTGGTCATCCCTCCGGGAGGCCTGCTCGAAGCCAAACGGCAGTCCGATCTGGTGCTCGCTACGTTTCGGATCCGGCCAGGACCACGACCGGAGTGAATTCCCCCTTGCGGGCGCGCGCGGTCGTGCGCTACCCACCGTCTAGGAGATCCACCGTGGTCCTGCTTCTCACGATCGCCTGCCCCGCAACTCCGCCAACCGATTCCGAGGGGACAAGCCCCGCCGAGGAGCTCACCTACTACCGCGACGTGAAGCCGATCCTGGACCGGAGCTGCGTTCGCTGCCACACCGACGCCGGAACGGCGCCAAGCTTTGCCGACCCGCTCAGCGTTCAGGCCCTCTCCGCGGCGATCTCCAGCTACGTGCAAGCCGGCACGATGCCGCCGGCCGCTCCCGACCCCGCTTGCCACGACTACGAGAACTCCGACCGGTACGTGCTGGCGAGCGCAAATCGTGAAACCCTGCTCGGCTGGGCCGAGGGCGGAGCGGCGCTCGGCGACCCCTCCACCCAAGTAGATGGCCCCGGCGTCATCCCCAGCATCGGTCCCTTCGACGCCGAGCTCCGCGGCGAGCCTTACCAGCCCGAGTTCGGCAACGACGGCAACGACTATCGCTGCTTCGCCCTCCCTGTCGGCAATGCAGGCGCCGTGTACCTCACGGGTCTCGAAGCACTGGTGGACCGACCGGAGATCGTGCATCACGTCGTGCTCTTCCGGCCCAGCTCCGTGAGCGACAGCCAGCGCGTACCCGAGGGATTCAGCTGCTCCGGGTTCGGCCAATCGGACTGGAGCGTCGTGGGCGCGTGGGCGTCGGGCGGAACGCCGCTCACCTTCCCAGAAGGCGCCGGCGTCCCGGTCGAAGCGGGGGCCGAGCTGATCCTCCAGATGCACTACTTCAACAGCTTCGAGGGTGCCGACCAGATCGCAGATCAGAGCGGCTACGGGCTCTTGGTGGCGGACAGCGTGGAGCGCGAGGTGTCAACGATGCCCTTCGGCCCGACAGGCTTCAGCATCCCCGGGGAGAGCGAGGCGTACGAGGTCACGGACCGCTCGCGCTACCGCGGTGCGGACGTCGACATCGTGGCTGCCTTCCCGCACATGCATCAGGCCGGCGTGGGCTTCCACATGACCGTGGAGAGTGACCCCGAACAGTGCGTGGTAGACATGAACGGCTGGTACTTCCACAACCAGCTCTTGCCCGTCTTCAGCGACCCGGTGGAGCTGAAGAGCGGCGATCGAGTGTCCACCACCTGCGTGTACGACAACCCCGAAGCGGGAGCGGTGTCGTTCGGCGAGGAGACCGGCGACGAGATGTGCTTCGGTTTTGTGTGGGTGGTACCCAGCGAGTAGGCGGGGAGTTTCACCCCGGCCCGCTCAGTCGGCGCGGCGGCGGCGCATCCACAGCAGGGCCGCGCCGACGGCTACCCAAGGCGCGGTGGGCACGGCCGAACACCCGCCGGAGCACGACGACTCCGTGCTCCCGCCCGTGTCGGCACCGCCACAGCCCCCGCCGCAGCCGCCGCAGTCGCCCCCGGTGTAGCTGACCGGGCCCAACGAAGCGTAGACGCCCAGCCAGTCCTTCTCGCTGCCGTTGGCGCCGACCTCAAGCTCGGTGAGGCCGAGGCCGCTGAAGCTCGGCAGAGCGAAGGCGAGGTCGCTGATCAGACCGCCCACCACACTGTCGAGGATGGTGCCGAAGAGCCCCGCGAACTTCTCCACCACCGTGGCATTCGCACCGGACTCGATCTCGTTGTAGCTCACGCTGGGAACGAAGTTCTCTGGCGCCAGCGCGATGTCGATCGCGAGGTTCCCCGTCGCCGAGTCGAGTGCGAGGTCGGCGCCCACCTCCCCGTCGAGCTCGATGGAGATCATCCGGGCGGCGCGCCCATCCAGCTCCGCGAAGAAGTCCAGGTTCAGGTCGGCGATCGTGAGCCCGAGGTCGTACTGGCCCGCGTAGCTCACCGTAGGGGGGCTGATCGGCCTCGTGGAGAGCGTGACCGGCTTGTTCTCCTCCCCGAAGAGTGGCGCGAACGCATCGCCCGTGAGGATGTTCAGGAGGCTGGTATCGAGCGGGATGGGGCTGGAGGCCGCATCGAGCTCGTAGCAGAGCAGCCCGCCGCGCCAGAAGGCGTAGAGAGCGCTGTTGGCGAAGTCGTCGCCCACCAGAACACCGGCGTGGTAGTCCTTGCCGATGCCCGTGGGCACTTCGTCGGGCGTAGGCAGACTGGAGTCGGTCCGAAGCGAGCCGCCGGTGTCGTACGCGGCGATGCAGGCGGCGGGCGCGGCGTCGAACGCCCCCTCCATCCACAATCGCACGGAGGCCGGTGTGACCTCCACGTTGCTGGGCTGCACCAGCAGGTGCACAGTGGCTCCGTTGAGGTCGATGTCCTGTTCGACCGTGGCGCCGGCGAAGGCATCTTCGATCGTCTCTTCGAGGGTGGGGCCGAGGTCGGCGATCTGGGCCTGCAAGGTGCTGTCGAGCGCGCCGATGAGCAGATCGTAGACGGAGAGGCCTACGTAGTTGAGCACTTCCTCGATGTCACCGATCGTACAGCCCGACAGCATGATGTCGTTGGCGCCATCGAGCTCGTAGACGACCTCGATCTCGCCCATCGTGGCGTCGAGGGTGCGCATGCCCGCGTCGTCCGTCACGATGGAGAGCGCCATCGATGTGTGCACGTCGACGGGAAAGGGATTCACGTAGCCGGCACAGGTATCTTCGAGGCACTCGAAGCTGAAGTAGAGGTCAAAGGGGTCGGCCGGCGTGTTCACGGAAACAATCAGGGCCGCGTCGATGTTGAGCACGCCGTCGCCCGGAGAGATGTCTACGCTCGAAACCTCGATCGCGACCTGACCGTTGGTGAGCTGGTACTCGTACCCGCCGAGGTAGCACTGATCGAGAATGCCCGCGTAGCCGTCGCCCACGTCGCCGATGGGGATGCCGCTGGGGAGCAGCGTCGGCACCAGCTCGGCGATGGCGTCGAAGCCGCCTTCGGTGATGTCGACAGTCAGGCCGGGATTGATGACCTCGCCAGCGGGCCATTCGGTGGCCGCGGCGAAGGGGATGGCGAGGGCGAGCAGCAAGCGAGGCTCCGCAGTTCGCCGGCACCATAGCACGGCACTTGCCCCCCTGAACACGCCATCAGCGCGGCCGGGCCGCCAACGCCTCGCCTTCGCCTTGCAGCTGCCACAGCCCAGGAGGGAGAACGAGCGTCTGGCCCGGCCCGGCCGCCACACCCGCCGCCTCGGCCTGCCCATGAAGCACCGTGATCGCCTCCCATCCCTGCCGTTGCAGCGGGAGCGCGACCCGCTCCACCACGAAGTGCGGCCCCTCGATCAGCCGAACCACACGGTCAGAAACCCTCACGGGCTCGCGCCACGGCGGCGGGAGCGGCGTGCGCACCGCGACCGCACAGGCCTGGGTCAGGTGAAGGTCGCGCCCGCGCCCCCAGTCGTACAGCCGCCACGTGAGATCGATCGGCTCCTGCACTTCGTACAGGAAGAGCCCCGGACCGATGGCGTGGATGGTTCCGGGCGGCACATCGATCACGTCTCCGGGGCGGGGCTCGATCCACACCAAATCGTCTTCGATTTCACCAGACTCGGCTCGTTCCCGCAGCTCCAACTCGCTCAGTTCCCGATTGAGACCGTAGGCGATTCGGGCGCCGGGCTCGGCTTCCAGCACCACCCAGGCCTCCGCCTTGCCGTGCGGCGCACCGGCGAGAGCACGCGCCTGAACGGCGTTGGGGTGCACCTGTACCGAGAGTCGCTCGCTGGTGTCGAGCAGCTTTACGAGCAGCGGAAAGTCAGCGACCTCGCCGAACACCCGCCCGTCGCCCTGAACGACGTTCTCCCGCCACACCTCCCAACTCTCGCCGATCTTCCCCTCCCCCTTGCCCAAGGCGGCCAGGCGCTGACCGCCCCAGGGCGGCCGACTCAGGGTGGGAATCAGGCGAAGCGGGAGCAAGCGCGCCGGGTAGCCCGGAAGCGTCGGAATGGCGAACACGGGCGGCTTCCCTCACCCCACCAAGCTCCGAAGCCACGATTCGAGATCACCGCCGTCGGGCGCCACGATCCACGGCCCGCCATCCAACGCCGCGTGCATTCGTTCGCCAAGGAGGCTGGCCCTCCAACGCACCCTCACCACCCGCCCTCCGAACGTTCCACTGGCCACCACCTCCGCGCGCACACCTTCGCGCTCGAAGGTGAAGCCCAAGAGCGAAACCACGGGTGCGGCTCTCGACCTCAGCTCTACCCGGTTGATCCAGCTCGCCAGCCAAGCGAGCCAGACGGCGACGACCGCGAGGTAGAGTCCAGCCAGGAAACACCGCACGATCGACTCGTCCAGGTAGAGCGCGGCTACCCCTCGAGATCCACGTCGGCCCCCTCCCTAGCGAGGATCACCTTCATGCCGTCTATGCCGCCGGCCCAGCGCTCACTCAGGCGGTCGAGGTCGTCGTCTTCAGCATCTGGGCTGTGGTGGAACAGCGCCAAGGTCTTGACCTCCGCCGCCCGACAGAGAGCGGCCGAGTACTCCGGATACCCGTGGCCCCAGTTCAACTTCTCCATGTACTCGGATTCGGTGAACATGGTGTCCATCGCGACAAGGTCGGCCCCCCTCAGGAGTCGGATCAGCTCTCTCTCTCGGCTGTTCGGAGCCAAATTTCCCGAGAGCCCTTCCCCCGGGCGAGAGAGCGGCCCCGAATCGGTGAGGTACGCAACCTTCCGCCCGCCTCCCTCGACCACGTACCCGCACGCTCCCCCTGGATGAACGAGTTGGGTAGGGGTGACCGTGGCCTCACCCACCTGAACCGGCCGCCCAGGCCGCACCGCACCGTACTCGATGGGAGCTGGCAGATCGGGCATCCGAAGGGGGTGGAGCAGGCCGTTCAGGTACCTCCCCAAACGGTCGCGCGTGGCCTCTCCGCCGAACGCGGGCGACGACACCGAGACCTTGAAACTCGGAGCAAAGGCCGGCGCGAAGAAGGGGAACCCGAAAACGTGATCCATGTGGAAGTGCGAGATGAACACTTGCACGGCTCGCTCGGGGCGCTGCAACAGCTCGCGCCCCAGAACGCGGGCGCCGGTACCCATGTCGAACACGATCGGGTCGCCGCCCGGGAGCTGCACCTCGACACAGCTGGTGTTTCCCCCATAGCGGGCAGTCTCCGCGCCAGGCGCGGCGATCGAGCCCCGCACTCCCCAGAATCGGACCCTCATCGGGCCTGCAGCTCAGCGCGCAGCACGGCCGCAACGTAGCCGGGCCACCGCAGCGGGCAAGCCGCCGAGGCGAGATGGTGCACGGTACAGGATTCGAACCTGTGACCTTTGGCTCCGGAGGCCAACGCTCTATCCAGCTGAGCTAACCGTGCGTTCGGGCCCGCCAACTACCCACCCGAGCCGCGGTCGTCAAGCGAAGCCAGCCAATCCCGGATGTGCGGCACCTGCTCGGAGCGCCAGTCGGCAGCCACCCTCGCAGCAGCGAACTGGCGCAGAAGACACGCCACGATCCAGTGCAGTTCTTCGTAGACGAACATGCGGTCGTACAGCACTTCTGCCACCTCTCCGGTCTTCACCTGGGTGGGCAGCTTGGCCCCCGCGATGCCGATTCGCTCTCCGCGGAGCGTCACCCGGTACTCCCGGTCCTCACGCCGGATCAGGAGGCGTAGCTCCTTCGGCACCTTGCCCCCGAGCACGGCGGCCCGGGCCTCGGGGGTGGTACCCGGGCTGTCACCCGTGAGGAGGGTGGTTGGCCGCTCCTCGCCCGTGTCGCGAAGCGCAAGGCGGTCGTCGAGGTAGAGTTCGACGGGCGCGCCCTCGTCGAGGCTGAACCGCCCGGACTGCTCTTCGGAACGCCACCACAGCCACAAGTAGAAGTCGGCGGCGATGTGCGGAGGCAGGAGCTCCGTCGCGCCCTCGCTCATCGCACACTCCCACGCAGGTCGGTGGCGCCGAGACTCACGAGCGCCTCGGGCAAGCCTACCGTTCCCACGAGCTCATCGAGCGGCGACCAAGGCACCGCGCGCAGGGCGAAGGTGCGCAGGAAGAGCTTCTGAAAGCGTTCGTTGGGCAGTTCGCTGTCGCTGGTGAACAAGAGCCAACCGTCGTTCTGGTGCCAGCACACCTCGAACGTCTGCACCCGCGGC
Source organism: Deltaproteobacteria bacterium (assembly GCA_947484175.1). Taxonomy (GTDB): domain Bacteria; phylum Myxococcota_A; class UBA796; order UBA796; family SXON01; genus SXON01. The sequence goes on along the minus strand of CANKOI010000024.1, from coordinate 15,916 downwards.
AGCGTCTTCTGCAGCATCTCCTGCTCCAAGGCCTCGCGCAGCTCCTCCTTCACAGCCGCCGGTACGCGCGGGCGGTTGTTTGCCGAGCACCACGCCTGCATCCGCTTCTCGAGGTGAGCGCGAAGGAGCCTTGCGGGCACCACCTTCTTGTCCACCCGCAGCGCGAAGAGGGCGTACTGATTGTAAAGCCAAAGGTTGACGTCGGAGAAGTCGACGTCGAGCAGGTTGTGCACCTGGCACCAACCCGAGGCTTCGCCCTTGTGCGTGGGAGACTGGGGTTCACGAAACTGATTGGTGTTGAGCGCGTCGACGAACACGTCCGTGAAGCCTTCGGGCAGCTCGCCAATGATGCGGTAGCGGCGGACAGACAGCCCGCCCTTGAGGATGGCCATGCCTACGTCTCGTCGCCAAAGTTCGCGAGCGCGTGACGCAGAATCACCACGGTGGCCCCGCGTGTTGCCAGCCCGAAGTCCCAGCGAGCGACCCAGGACACCTTTCCAACAAAGACCTCTCCCTCGAGTAGCGTGAGGCGAACAGGGACTGCGCCCACCCAGGCCTCGCCCAGCCGGGTGTTGCTGCACCCGAAACGGTCCTGCGGCCTGAGGATGGGCTGAACCTCGGCGCGCTTTCGCTCCGCATCCCACGTCATCGCCTTGCGGGCCTTTTGCCAAGCCTCGGCCGTGGCCAAGAACTTCACCGCGGTCTTGTGGATGACTCGCTCATCGCCGCCCGCGGTGTCGACGACGACAACTTCGTAGGGCCTCACCTCCGTGACTCTGCCGCGAAACACTTCGCGGCCGTGCAGCCCCAGCACCTGTTCGCCCGCACCGATGGCCTCCACCAGCGCATCTCGCTCGCGGAACTCTGCGATGTGCGCCGCCATGCGCCGACGACTGAGCACTCGCTCCAGATCCACAAGGCCCATGGCCACCTGAGAGGCCAGCGCCTTGTCGAGCTTGTGGACGGACATCAGCCGTGCCACCTCGTCTACGCGGGCCAATCGTGTGAGCACTTCGTTCAGGTCGACGCGGCCGGCGGCCACCACCCGGGCGAGCGCCGCAGGAAGGCCTGCGGTGCGCTGCAGCTCAGCGATTCGGAGGGCCAGAATCTCCGCCGGCGAGCGCTTAGGCGAGGGCGGCCGACGAATGCCTGGAGGCTTGGGGCGCGCCCCGCCCCGACCGTCGTTCTGCCTGTTGCCGTCTCGCATGGCGCTCACTTAGCCGGCGGCGCGGAGTTACGCTCGCGAATGTCCACGCCCCTCCCCGGCAGCCCCGCGCCCGCCTTCACCGCTGCCACCGACGAAGGGCCGCTCACCCTGGCGTCGCTCCGGGGCACTCGCGTGGTGCTCTACTTCTACCCCAAAGACTCCACACCCGGCTGCACCCTCGAAGCGCGCGAGTTCGCCGTGCTGCACGATCGTTTCGTGGCGGCCGGTGTGCGGGTTTTCGGTGTGAGCAAGGACCCGGTGCGCTCCCATACCAAATTCCGCGCCAAGGAAGGGCTGCCCTTTCCCCTCGTGAGTGACGAGGGGGGCCTCTGCGAGGCCTATGGTTCGTGGCGTCGCAAAACCCTCTACGGTCGTGAGTACGACGGCATCGCACGCATCACCTTCCTGATCGATGCGGAGGGCCGTGTGGAACACGTGTGGGACCCTGTGCGCGCCAAGGGCCATGCTGCCGAAGTTCTGGCCCGCGTCGAGGCACGCTGAACGAGGATGGCCTCCGACGCCCTCCCGACGGTCCTTGCCGCCCACGGCCTCGGGCTGGGCCCCTGGCTCTACCAGACGTGGCAACCCGCCTTCGAAGACGCGGGATTTCCCTTCCGTGCGCTCACGCTTCCTGGGCACGGCGGCACCGACGACGCCTCGCTGGAGGATGTCGTCGCCTTCCTCGAGTCGGCCGTGAGCAGAGAGGCTGGTCCCGTCGTGCTCCTGGCCCACAGCTTCTCGGCGCTGGCCGCGCAGATTCTCCTCACGAGGCGGGCGCTGCACGCGGCCGTGCTGGTGTGCCCCCTGCCCCCCGGCTTTCAGCCGCCTACTGCCGCGCTGCTTCGCCATGCGCCGGCCGCGCTGGCCGCACTCCTCCGCAGGCGTCCCTACATGCCGAGCCGCGCGGCCTGGGCGTCGGCTGGGTACTCCCGGCTCGAAGGCGCCGCGCTCGAGGATGCGATCGCCCGCTCCCGCCCCTGGCCACCCACTCTGTGCCGCGATCTCGCCCGCGCCCCGAGGGTGTGCCCGCAGTCGCTGGAAACACCCGTGCTGGTAGCGATCGGCGGCGCCGATCCGATCCTTCCGCCGCACCGCGCCCGGGTCGTGGGCGATCTGTTCGAAGGCGTGGTCTTGAAGTATGACGAGCTCGCCCACAGCCCCATGTTGGAGCCCGGCGGCGAACGGATGCTGCGCGACATCTTGGCCTTCTGCGCCGACCCCCAGCGCCCGCGGGTGATCGAGAGCGAAGGCTTCGGCCCCGACGAAGGCGCGGGGCACACGCTCCGCCGACAACGTCGCGGCGAGCGCATCAAGCAACGCTCGGCCTACGGGCAGAAGCCAGCCGCGCGATGACACTCCTGCTGTTCCTGGCCTGCCCCCGCAGCGTGTTGCCCGAACTTGAGCTCGAAAGCAGGCCCAAAGAAGCGGTGGATGTGGAGCCGGTGGAGCGCGAAGCGTGGAGGGAGTGGCTCCTGCACGGCGACATCCTCGCGCGCCGACCGAGAATACCCCAGGTCCTGCTCGACCCCGGCCTCACCGTCTGGCTCGGTGCGAACGGGGGAAGCGGCGAATCGGCCTCGTTCTGGCGGGCCGAGCACGAAGCTGCGCACACGCCCTCGCTGGCGCTCGCTCGCGGCGCCCGCCTCGCAGCCGTGGAAGCGATGCAGGGCGACCCTTCCGGCCAGTTGGCGTGGGTCGTTCCGCTCTCCGACCCCGGTCGGGCCACGTTGGAAACGGCACGCACGCCGATGCAATGGCTGGGTGCAGAGTCCGACGAGGCGCTCTTCGGAGTCCTCGAACGGGGGGTCCTCCTCGCGTGGCTCGATGCGCCCGACGTCGCTTGGCCGTCGGTCATCGCGCGGATCGGTTCGCCCGATCTGGCCCGCCTCGCCGGTTCGCCCGTCGGTGCAATCCTCGCCGCACGAGGCGGCGAGCCCGCCGGGGTGCCCGCCAGCGCGGTCGCCACCCTTCAGGCGGCGACGGAATTGGGCCTGCTCCAAGCCGCCGCCGACACCCCGAGCGAACACGAAGCCGTGCGTGCACGCGCGGCCACGAGCGGCGGGAGCGGTGTCGACCCTGCCGCGGCGTTGCTCGCGCTGGCACTTCCGCCCCTGACAGCGGCCGCCGCGAACGACGAGGCGGCGGGCCTTGCGCTGCTCACCCACACCGCCCTGCGTTGGCGTGATCGTTGTCCCGATCGACCGTGCGGGGGCTTCGATCGCCTCCCCACGCTGAGGGCGGTTGCGACCTACGGGGGACAGGCGGCGGAGCTGGCCGCGGTGTGGCGGGTCGTGATGTGGAAGGCCTCCGTGGACGAGCTGCATTCGGCCTGGGGGCGGCCGCAGGTGGTGCCCGCGATGGACCGCATCGTGGAGCTCGTGGCCGCGGAGCACGTTCGCGCCCTGGACCGAAACATGCTCCTCCGCACGCAGCCCGACTCCGCGTGGTCGTTGGCGGTATCGCGGGCGGTGGGCGGCCCGGAAGGGACGGACCGGAAGGCCGTGTTGCGGGCGCTGTACCGGGCGGTGGGGGTAGTCGCTGCAGAGGCGCGCGCAGCGGCGCCAGCGTTCGCGGAGCCGCTCGATCGAATCGTGCGGCGGGCTGCGAAGGCGGCGGAGTAGCGAGGCGCGTCAGTGACCGTGGCTGTGGTCGTGCCCGTCCATGCCGTGGGCGTGCCCGTGCGTCCGTTCGTCGGCGGTGGCGGCGCGCACCCCCCGGATGGTAACCGCAAAGCACAGATCCACACCGCTGAGCGGGTGGTCGGAGCTGACCACGATCCCATCGGCGCTCACCTCGACCACAAACAGCGTCATCGCCTGACCATCAGGACCGCGGGCGCCGAGCGGCATCCCCACGTGGGGCTCCATCCCCGGAGGCAGTTCTGCACGCGAAACGGAGAAGCCCTTCCCCGTGCGCTCCCCGTAGCCCTCCGCGGCCGGCACCTTGGCAACGAGCTCGTCACCCACACGCTTCCCGGCGAGCTGCCGCTCCAACCCTGCGACGATCTGGCCGCTGCCGTGAAGGTAGGTGAGCGGGCGCAAGGAGGACTGGTCGATCACCCGGCCATCGGGCGCGGTGAGGACGTAATCGAAGGAGACGACGGAGTTGAGTTCGATTTCCATCGGCCCGGCTAACCTCGCCATCGGAGCCGGCGCCGCCACTAACAATCTTCAGGCCAACGCTCCGCGCGAGTTTCACCGAAAAAAGGCTTCCTCCCGCTTGACCGCAGCGGCGAAGCGAGCAACAGTTGCACGGTCGGCAGGTGGTGGCTCCCTCCGGGAACGTGGCCTGACGATGCATCCGCTCCTCCCGTCGCCCCCACGTGAGGATCAACATCAAGGAGTCAACTCATGCCGACCGAAGAACTGTTTGGTAGTTACCACTTCCTCCTGGAACTCCAGGGGATCATCAGCGATACGAAGATCATCGTCGGTGGCTTCAAGTCCGTTTCGGGCATGGACAGCCAGACCGAAGTGGTCGAGTTCAAGCAGGGCAACGACAAGGCTGTCCGCAAGAAGCCGGGCCGCACGACCTACAGCAACATCGTGCTCGAGCGCGGCTACACCGCGACCGACGACCTCTGGCAGTGGCGCAAGAACATCGAAGACGGCAAGATCGACCGCCGCTCCGGCTCGGTCATCGTGCTCGATCAGGACGGGTCCACGGAAGTGGCCCGGTACAACTTCTTCGAAGCGTGGCCCTGCAAGTGGAACGTTCCCGACATGAACGCCGACTCCTCGGCGATGGCGATTGAGAAGGTCGAGATCGCAGTCGAGCGCGTCGAGCGCGGCTGATCGGCCTTCGGCTTCCGCCGAACCACCACGCGGCCCGGGAGTTCACCCTTCCGGGCCGTCGTGTTTTTGAGGCTCTTCAACGGCTCCAGGGCAGAGGCGCGAACACCGTCGTGGGCGCATCGACCTCCTCCACCCGCTCCTGGTCGGCGGCAACCTCTTCGATACCGAGCAGGAGGGTTTCAAGCGGCATGTCGAGGTCGGCCGTGGCCGTTCCCAACGCCTTCCCTCCCCGCACCAGCGTGACGGCCGTGGGCCCAGCCACACGCCCGGTCGACGGGTCGAGCGCCGGCAGCTGGTCTACAAGCAAGTACGCGGGAAGCTCGCCAAGGATGACATTTCGGGTGCGCGCCCCGGGGCGCACGATCAGGTTGCTGGGCTGCAAGGAGCCATCGATGAAGTGTCCCGTCGGGCGGAGGCCCGCCGCGCGCGCCGACTCGGGATCGTGGTACAGCCCGGCCGGTACGCCCTCCTTCAGCAAGGCCACCGCCATGGGCGGCACTCCACGATCGTCGAAGGCCTGCGACCGGAGCCCTCCCGCCAGCCCCGCGTCGTCCGTCAGGTGGAGCGAAGCCGCCGCCAGCCGCCGGGTGAGGCGCCCAGTGAGCAGATTGCCTGCGGCGACCGCGCTCGCGGCGAACATCGGAGCGATGGCGCGGACCAGAAGGGCCATGGCGCGCGGATCGAGTACCGCGGGCAGTGGCTCATCCGGCAGGGCCGTCGTGAGGGCGAGCCGCTCTAGGCGCCTGCGCAGCTCCAGCCCGAAGGGCAGGCTCGCCACATCAGAGAAATGTCGCGAAGCAATACGATGGTCGCGCCGAACACCGGCGATCTCTGCTTCGGCCCACAGGCCGTAGGTGGTGGCTGCCGCCTCCCGTTCCACCTCCCGCGAGGACAACCAGCTCCGCCGCTCCCTCAATTCGGAGTACTCCAAGCCGCACATCCGGGCGCCGCCCGCCTCGAGGACACGAACGACCCCGCGCAGCATTTCCTCCCGATCTTCCGACTCGATGAACTTGTGCCGCCGGTCGTCCACGCCCAGCGAGCCGGAGGAGGAGGCGATTCGGTCTGCCGGGCCGGCGTAGGGGTTCGGCATGGCGGCGGCGGCTTCGGTCAGGGCGGCGCGAACGAGGCCCTCGCGCGTGGCAGCGGCCGCCACGCCCGCCCGGCCCCCCTCCAGCCACACGCGCAAGGTCCACACTTCGGAAGAAACAGCCTCCCCGCGGCTACGTTCGCCCGAGAAAAGTCGACGCTCGAAACGCTGGCGCAGCACTTCGGCGGCACGCGCGCCCCCAGCGCGGCTGGAGTCGAGGAGCTGAAGAAGCTCCGAACGGTCGTCCATCGCGGCGCAGTATCGCGCCGACCCGAAAAAATCGCATGCGTCGGACCGAGAGTCGCGGGTTCAGAGCTCCAGCGGTCGGTCGCTTACGTCGGTCGCGAACGAGCCGCCGTCGATCGCGTTGTAGAGCTCCGTGTTCATGTCGTCCTCGGCGGTCCGCGCAGCATCGTCGGGGTCGGCCGCGACGATCCAATAGTTGAGAACCGTACCCCAGCAGTTGGGAAGGGATGTCACACCGACCGCGGTGAACGTGACCCGCCCGCGCCCGTCGGTGGTGCCGCTTCCGAGGATGGCATTCGTCCACCCCCGGTCGTCGAGAGTCACCTCAACCCCCTCCACGGAACCTGCGGCGGCGGTCACGAGCGCGGTGATGGCCACGTCGTGGGTGCTGGCCTCGCCGCAGTCCACACCGTCGTGCCCCGTGTCGTCGCCCGCGGGCGCCCCTGAATCCTCCGCCCCGCACGCCATCAGAAAAACTACAATCACGACACCCCCACCCAGCACCCAAAGGGTTGAATCCGACGCGCGCAAAGGCTACGCCGCCACGCGCCCTTGAGCCACCCCCCTCCCCTCCGGAGCACCATCGTGTCCACGCAGAATCTCCTCGAAGCTGCCCGCGCCGAAGGGCGCGTTCGTGTGTCGCTCTCCGTTCAGGGCGGCGATCTCGTCCTCCACGTGTACCAGCCCACCAACCTTACGCTCAGCGAGCAGTTGCCCATCATCGACAACTTCGGAGTGGTGGTGAGCGACGAGTGGGCAAGCGACGACGACGGAGTGGTGGGCATCGACCACTTCCGCCTCGCAGGCGTACCAGGGGTGACGGACGAGCAGGTTCTGGCTCGCCAAGACAAGCTGGTGAACGGCCTCGAAGCCGTTTTCGCAAAACAGATGGCCAGCGACCCCCTCAACAAGCTGGTGCTTCGTGCGAACCTGTCGTGGCAAGACGTAGACCTGATTCGTGCCTACGTCGGCTACGCCAAGCAGATTCGGCTCGCCCATCCGGTGCCGCGGGTGCAAGAAATCCTGGTGAACCGTGCCTCCGCGCTGGCGGCGCTGGTGATCCTGTTTCACGCCAAGTTCGACCCTGCCCTCAGCGAAGGGCGGGCCGCCGCCATCGCCGCGGCCACCGCGGAAGTCGAAGACGAGCTGCGGCAGATCCCCACCGTCGACGAGGACTTCGTCCTCCGCTTCGTATTCAACCTCGTCGAAGCCACGCTCCGCACGAACATGTACCGCACCGACCGGGTGTTCCACTACATCAGCTTCAAGATCGACCACGCCAAGGTGCGCCAGCTGCCCCTCCCGCGCATGATGGTCGAAATCTACGTCCATCACTTCGAGATGGAGGGGCTTCACCTCCGCGGCGGCCCGATCGCACGGGGAGGCCTGCGCTACTCCGACCGCGCAGACTTCCGCACCGAGGTGCTCGGCCTCGTCACCACCCAAATGGTGAAGAACGTCGTGATCGTGCCCGAGGGGAGCAAGGGCGGCTTCTACGTGAAGTACACCATCGACGATCCGGCGGAGCGCCGAACGGTGGGCGACCGCCTGTATGAAGTACTCATTCGCGGCATGCTGGACATCACGGACAACCTCGTGGGGGGCAAGGTGGTGCGCCCCAAGGACGTCGTGGCCCACGACGGCGACGACCCGTACCTCGTAGTGGCGGCCGACAAGGGCACGGCCCACCTCTCCGACACCGCCAACCGCTTGAGCGTGGCGTACGGATTCTGGCTCGGCGATGCGTTCGCGAGCGGCGGCAGCGAGGGCTACGACCACAAGGTGATGGGGATCACGGCGCGGGGCGGCTGGGTGCTCGCCAAGCGTTTGTTCCGTGAGATGGGCCTGGATGCCGACAAGAAGGAGTTCACCTGCTTCGGAGTGGGTGACTGCGGAGGAGACGTATTCGGCAACGGTGTGATCGAAACGCCGATGATGAAGCTGCTCGCGGCCTTCAACCATGTGCACATCTTCCTCGACCCCGCGCCCGATGCCGCGAAGAGCTTCGTGGAGCGCAAGCGACTTTTCGACGAAGTGGGCGGATGGGACAAATACAACCCCGCGCTCATCAGCGCCGGCGGCGGAGTGTTCAGCCGCCGCCAGAAGCTCATCCCGCTCTCCGAGCAGGTGCAGGCCATGCTCGGCACCGACGAGGAGCAGCTCAGCCCCAATCAGGTGATCAACCTCATCCTCAAGATGCAGGTGGACCTGTTCTGGAACGGCGGCATCGGCACCTACGTGATTGCCAGCAACCAGACCAACGCCGACGCGAACGATCCCGCGAACGACGATCTCCGCGTGAACGCCACTGAACTTCGCTGCAACATCGTGGGCGAGGGCGGCAACCTCGGCTTCACCCAGCAGGCGCGGATCGAGTTCGCCCAGCGCCACGGCCGCATCAACACCGACTTCGTCGACAACTCCGGCGGCGTGGACACCTCCGATCACGAGGTCAATCTCAAGATCCTGTTGAACCCGATGGTGGCGAGCGGGCGCATCACGATGGCCCAGCGCAACGAGATCATCCGGTCGATGTCCGACGAAGTGGCCGGGTTCGTGCTCGAGAACAACAACCAGAACGGGCGTCTGATCTCACTCGACGAGGTTCGTTCGGCCCGCGACCCCTTCCCCTACGGCCGCGCGATCGACTGGGTGGTGCAGCGTGGCTCCGGCAGCCGCCATTTCCTCTCCCTCCCCACCGACGAAGAGTTGCGCAATCGGGCCGCCGCGAAGAAGGGCCTCGTGCGCCCCGAAATCTGCGTGCTGCAGGCGCACGTGAAGATGCACGTCTTCAAGCTGCTCATGCAGGAAGACCCGGCGAGCATCCCCGCCTTCGATCGCCTACTCCGAACCTACTTCCCGAAGCGGGTGCAGAAGGAGTTCCCTGACGACCTCCCCAACCACATGCTGGCCAAGGCGATCGTGATGACGACGTTGCTCACCGAAGTGGCCACCGACGCCGGCGCCTCCTACTTCCCGATGATGCTGGAGCTCACCGGGGCCAGCGCCGGCCGCGTGGCATCCAGTTGGACGGAGGGGGTGCAGCTACTGCGCGGCAGGGAGATCCGGGCCGAACTCATCGCCGCGCAAGCCCTCCCCGAGGCTGCTTATGCCGCGTGGACACGCTTCACCGACGCGATCCTGCAGCTCGTTCTCACGTGGCTCACGCCCGGCAGCGCGGGCTACCTCGGCGAAAATGCGGTTCGTTTCAACGAGGCCCTCGAAGCCATCGCGACCACTCGCTCCGGCACCGACGCCACGTACGCGAAAAATACGCGCGACCGACTGGTGAGCTCCGGAATTCCGGAGGAAGCCGCTACCAGCATCGTGCGCGCCGGTAGCGCCGCACGTGCGAGCGAGATTTGTTTCATCAGCACCCAACGCGGCGAGAGCATCCGCGACACCGCCCTGCTCTACCAGGCGCTCGGCGTAGCCAGCGGGCTCACCACCACGTTGCGGGGCATCGCTGCGCGCCGGGGCGGCGGCCGGTGGGACCCTGTGGCCTTGGGCATCCAACGCACCCGCTACCGCCTGTTGCTCCGCGAGCTGGCGCTGAAGAGCGCGGCCAAGGGTTCGGCGTTGCGCTTCGGCGTGGAGCGCGGGGTGGAGTTGGTCACCGACGACCGGGTGCGCGCCATTGCCGACGTGGTCACCCAAGTGGTGGGCAAAGAGCCCGATGTGGCCGCGCTCCTCGTGGGCGAACAGCGGATTCGCGCGGCGCTGTAGTCGACTGGCAAGGGACCTGCGCCCCCACGGCGCCGCGTCCTGCGCGGCGAACGGCCTCAGGAAAGCAGCGCCCTCGCAGCGGCCACGTCATCTTCGTGCACGTAGAGGCGAGTGATGTGGCGGGCCTCTTGGTACCGGGCAAAAATCGCGGTGGCGCTCTCCAGCGGGCCCAGCGGCTTCCGACTCCCCGGGCTGCGGTCCACCACCCAGATGGGCGGCGCCGCCTCTCGTTTTTTGCCCATCGCGGAGTAACGCGACAGTTTGCCGGTGCTCCCTGCAGCGAGATGATCGATGCCGGCAGCGTTGAGGCGTGCCCGGTCCTCCGTGAGATCGACCTCCGCCGCGTGTCCGTGACGTTCGATCACCCGCCGATACGGGCGCCGCTCCACGATGCGCCGCGCCCACTCACAGCTTGCCCCGCGCAGGTAGCTGTGCATGGCCACATCATCGAGCGGCAGGTATTCCTCCACGCTTGCGGGAAAACGCCATGAGCACTCCTGCCCCGCGAAGTGCCGCTTGAGCATCTCCTCGAAAACCACACTCTTGTGGTGAAAGTACACCGACATGAACATGTGGTAGCGGGAGATCAGGAAGTCGTCGAAGGCGTACACGGCTCGCTGATCGAGCATGAGCGACACGTGGCCGTCGTCGCCGAGGTGCCAACCGAGGTTGCTGATCAGCCAGTTCAGGTCGATCTCGCCGTACCGGGCGCCCGAGTAGTAGGAGTCGCGCACCAGATAGTCGAGCCGATCGATGTCGAGCTCGCTGGAGATGAGCTGGCTCAGCACCCGCCGGAAGTCCCGCCCGCGGTGGACGAAGAAATCATCCGGCGCACTCACCTCGCGAGAGACCAGCGCGGCCACGTGCTGCCCGGCGAACGGAAAGTTTCGCTCGATGGTGGCCGTGAGCGACGACTGCGTGAGCACGGCTACCGTGTAGTCCTCGTGACTGGCGGTGTGCGGCAATCGGTGCTGCACGGCTTCGGGAGTGTACGCGCGGATGCCGAGAGCCTGCAGCGGCGGCATCGCGAACTCGGTACAGTGCGAAAAGGGGGCGTGGCCGAGGTCGTGGCAGAGGGCCGCGACCCGCACGACGTCGCGAAGGCGCCGGCGCGCCACCGGGTCGTCGAAGGGGTCGGCACGAAACACGTTGTCGAAGGCGCGACCGGCGAGCTCCATGGCGCCGAGGCTGTGTGCATAGCGGGTGTGGACGGCACCCGGAAACGGCAGTTCCGAGAAGCCCATCTGCCGGACTCCGCGCAGCCGTTGCACAAAGGGATGGTCTACGACCGCCACCTCGGCGGGCTCCAGCACGATGGAGCCATGAAGGGGGTCGCGAACTTCCATCCCGCGGCGCTATCGCGGCGGGAGCCCCCTCGCATCGGCCGCGGCCCACCGGGATATGCCGCGGCATGGACTCGATCGTCGGCGCCGACCTGCTCCGCCCCGGCGACGTGGTGCACCACCCCGCGTTCGGATTTGCCACGGTGGCCGAGGTGGACGATCGCGGTGCGCAGCTCCGGTGGTCAAAGCAGGGGCGGGTTTCCCCCTCGCACGTTTCGAGGCACGCGCTCAAGACGAGCTGGCGCCGGTGCCGCTCGGGCGGTGTGCTCGCCCGAAACGTCATCGACCCGCTTGGGGTGCGCCGGCTGGCCACAGACGAGCCCGTCACTCTCCTCGGGCTCCTATTGGCCGACCTTGGGGGCGAACAGGAAGAGGGCGACCTTCGGGAGTGGCTTGCTCCCTTGGTGGGCCGAGAGAATCTTGACCCGTGGTGGGGCGCGGTGAGGGTTCTGTTGTCGATCGACGAACGATTCGTCGTTTCGGTGGGCAGGATTGGCCTTGCGACCAGCGTTGTGGGAGACGACTTTGCCGTCGAGCCGGCCACCACGGAGTCGTCGCCTCCCCGGCTCGCGCGGGACCTGCCAGCGCCGCTGCCCGCGCCGTTGCCTGCGCTTCGCGGGCACTGCGACCTGCCACCTGAGGCCTGCTGGGACTCCCTAGAGCGCCTGGCGGGGGCGCTCGCCGCGTTGCACGCCCGCGGCGAAAACCTTCTCCGTCGCCACGACGCCCTGCAGTTCAACGGCACGAACTGGACGCTCGAGGCCGACCCCGAAGCCGCCCTTCCGGCCCTCGATGTCGCCTGGGCCACTCGCCGCTTCGTGGAGGAACTGCTGGGCAGCGAGCTCCCACCGGCCATCCCGAGCCCTCAACTGGTGGATCTCCTTCCGGGAACCTTCCCCAACCTCGCTCCCGAACTGCGTGGCGTGCTGAAATTGGCGCTTGCCGGCGATCCGACGCTCCGCCCGCGAGACGGCGCCGCCCTCACCCACCAACTCGCCATCGCACGCGCCGTATGGGCCACCCGGTGCCGCCTGCCGCCGAACCCCAACGCCCAACTATCGGCCGGGTTTGACACCCATATCGGCAGCCTCAAGGCACTCGCTGGCCAGACCAACCAAGACGCATTCTTCCTAGTCGGCGAGCCGGAGCACCTCTTCGCATTGGTCGCCGATGGCATCAGCACAGCCACCGTCGGGAGCGGCGACCTGGCCAGTTCGATCGCCGCCCGAGCGCTCAAACTCCAATGGCAGGCGCACCACGAGGAGCTGCGCAACGCGGAAGCCTCCGTGGTGCACCGATTCCTCGTCCGGTCGTTCGAGCACGCGAACCGCGTAGTGGCCGAGGCGGCGGTACGACTCGCCGGCGGCCAACTGGACAACCACATCCCGATGGGCACCACGGCGGTGGCCGCCATCTCCGTGGGCAACACGCTGCATCTGGCGGCGGTAGGCGACTCGCGCGCGTGGATCGTTGGCGCCCACGGTGTCTCCCCCTTGCTTTGGGACCAGAACCTGGCCGCCCAGCGTTTCCGTCAGGCTGCCGCCGGGTCCGCTGTTCCGTGGGACGACCGGGGCTACGCCCTCGTTGGTTACCTCGGGCACTTCGACGCGCTCGGCGAGGTGACACTGCCTCCGGTGATCACCGCCTCCGTGCGCCTGCTCCCCGGCGAGTGGTTGGTACTCGCAAGCGACGGCGTGTCCGACCACGCCGCCGAGGAAGAAGCCGGCGTGTACCGCATCCTGCAGACCCTCGTGGCCGAGCACGGTGCGGGGGGGGACAACCGCACCGCCATGCGCCTGGCCCGCCGGATTGTTCTCGCCGCGAACGACGGCGGTGGCGGCGACAACGTCACTGTCGTGACCATTACCCTCGCCACGCCGACCCCCGACGAGTAAACGCGCGAGGCGCTGGAGTTGTTGTGCCCGACCAAACGTTTCGTGAAGCCCTCTCCCAACGGGTTCTGCTCTTCGACGGGGCGATGGGCACCGAGATCTACAACCGCGGGGTGTTCATCAACCGTTGTTTTGACGAGCTGAACACCTCTCAGGGCGACATGGTGAGCGAGATCCACGGCAGCTACGTGCGCGCTGGCGCCGACGTGATCACCACCAACACGTTCGGCGCGAACCGGATTCGTCTCGGCGCCTTTGGCCTCGAGCAGCGCGTGCGGGAGATCAACGCGGCGGGCGTTCGCCTCGCTCTCGCCGCCGCCCGGGGCCGCTCCTGGGTGGCGGGGAGCATGGGCCCTACGGGGGCGCTCCTCGCGCCCGTTGGCAAGGTGAGCCCGGCCGACGCCTTCGCGGCGTTCCGCGAGCAGGCGGAGGTGCTGCTCGACGCCGGGGCCGACCTCATCGTACTCGAGACGTTCACCCACGTTGCCGAGCTGCTCCAAGCCGTAGCCGCTGTTCGCAGCGTGAACCCCGACCAGCCCATCGTGGCCTGCATGAGCTTTCCCTTCGTGGGGCCCGGCCAGATGCAACTGGAGGGGGAAACCCCCGAGGCGGCGGCACGGGCGATGGAGGGCACGGGTGTGGATGCCTTCGGCACCAACTGCAGCAACGGCCCGAAGGGCATGCAGACGGTGCTGGAGCGCATGCTCGCGGTCTCCAATCTCAAGCTCGTGGCGATGCCCAACGCCGGACTTCCCCAGGTCATCGAGGGGCGGACCCTGTACCTCGCCGCTCCCGAGTACATGGCCGAGCACGCGCGGCGTTTCGTGCAAATGGGCGCGGGCATCGTGGGCGGCTGCTGCGGCACCACGCCCGAGATGATCAAGCAGATTCGGGCCTTCGTTCGCTCCGTGACGGCCGAGCGGCGCATCTCGGTGGAGGAGGTGGGGCCAGGCCCTACAGCCGTACTGCCGCAGGCGCGGCCTGTGCACGAACGAAGCGAGCTCGCCCGCAAGCTCTACACTGGCACCTTCTGCATCTCCGTAGAGCTCGACCCTCCCCGGGGCGTCGACGCGCAGCGGGCCGTGGAAGGCGCCGCCATGCTGCGCGAGGCCGGCATCGACGTCGTCAACATCGCCGACGGGCCTCGCGCGGTGGCCCGAATGGGCCCCGGAGCCCTGGCCCAGCTGGTCCGCGCCCACACCCGTGGCAGTGACGATCCCGGCATGGAGGCGGTCGTCCACTACTGTTGCCGAGACCGCAACTTGCTCGGGATGCAGATGGACCTGTTGGGGGCCAACGCCCTGGGACTTCACAACATCCTCGCCGTTACGGGCGACCCTCCCAAGATGGGAACTTACCCTGATGCCACAGCCGTCTTCGACATCGACAGCATCGGCCTGATCACCTTTATCCAGATGCTGAACCGTGGACTGGACTTCTCCGGCCAACCGGTGGGAGGGCAGACCGCACTCTTTGTGGGCGCGGGCTGCAACCCAGGACACATCGACCTCGATCTCGAAGTGGAACGATTTGGCCGCAAGGTGGCGGCCGGGGCGGAGTTCTTCTTCTCCCAGCCCCTCTTCGACCCCGACATGCTGTTCCGCTTCCTCGAACGGACCGACCACTTTCCGAAGGTTCCGTTCCTCGTGGGGATCATGCCTCTGGTTTCCTTACGAAACGCAGAATTCCTGCACAACGAGGTGCCCGGCATGCAGGTTCCGGCGGCGATCCTCGAGCGACTGCGACAAGCCGGCGACCGTGATGCCCAGCGAGAAGTGGGCATCGAGTGTGCCCGCGAGGCCTTGCAGGAGGTGATGAACCACCCGCGCATCGCCGGTGCGTACGTGTACCCCCCCTTCGGCTCCTACAAGGCCGTGCTCAGCGTCGTGGACGTACTCCGGCACCGCAGCGGCCCCACCGCTTTCGGCACCCCCGAGAAGCCCCATGTCCCATGACGTCGTGGCGCGGCTCCGGTCCCTGTGCCTCTCCTTTCCGGGCGCCGTGGAACTCCAGACGTGGGGCCACCCCACCTTCCGCGTGGGCGAGAAGATGTTCGCCGCCTGCGGCGCCCAGCCCGAGGGCGTGGTGACGATGAGCTGCAAGTGTACCCGCGACCTGCAACCGGCCATCCTCGAACGCCCCGGCTACTTCCGCCCGGCCTATGTGGGCGACAAGGGCTGGCTGGGCATCCGCCTCGACGGCACGGTGCCGTGGGAGGAAGTGCAGGTTCACGTCGACCGCGCTTGGCGACTCACGGCACCCAAACGCATTTCGCGGGGGTACTTGAGAGGCGCGTGATATCTCCACTCTCATGCACCTCCTCCTCGCACTTCTCCTCCTCCCGTCGCTCACCTTCGCCGCAGTCGATGCCGACGGCGACGGCTACGACGACACCGTGGATTGCGACGACAGCGACGCCTCGATCTACCCCGGTGCGGCCGAGGTCATCGACGGCATCGACAACAACTGCAACGGCGTGACGGACGAGGTGGTCCGAGTGGACGCCGATGGCGACGGCTACGACGACACCGTGGATTGCGACGACAGCGACGCCTCGATCTACCCCGGTGCGGCCGAGGTCATCGACGGCATCGACAACAACTGCAACGGCGTGGTGG
>CANKOI010000023.1 GCA_947484175.1 Deltaproteobacteria bacterium | reverse complement strand
TGAGCGCCGGCTGCGACCGGCGGTGCAGCTTCTGCGTGGAGGGTGCCTTCGCGGGCGGCGTGGTGCGCCCGCGGGCCATCGACGAGGTCGTCGGCGAGATCCGTCTCCTGCGAGGGGCGGGGGTGCGCCGCATCTGGCTCGCCGCGAGCGAGCTGAACGTGCCCGACGCGCGCCATGCCACCGCGGTGCTCCGTGCGCTCGCAGCGGAGCGCCTCGATGTGGAGGTCTCCGGCTTCCTCCAGCCAGCCCCGGTTGACGACGCCCTGCTCGACGCGCTCCAAGACCTCGGCACCGACCCCAGCACGCTCAGCTACGAGTTCGGCCACCTCGACGACGCGCTCCTCCGCGCCGGCGCCGGCCCAGCCAACCGGCGCAGCATCGATCGCCTCGTGGAGCTCTACCTGCGAAGGGGGCACCGGGTGCTCGGCGGCAGCGTGCTGTTCGGCGCCCACCCCGAAGAGTCCGACGCCAGCATCGACCGGGCGGTGGTCGCGGCTCGGGGGATCGACTCCGCCCTCCCCGACGGGCTGGGCCTCGCGTGGGCAGCCGGCGGCCGAGTGTACGCGAACGCGCCCCTCGGCCGGTGGGTGGCGGCCAACCTCGCCGCTGCGCGCCCGCACCTCGTCGGCCGCCTCACGCACGGCTTCGCGGAGCCGCTGGTGTTCTGCCGCCCCGGCACCCCCCGGCAGCTCTTCGCTCGGGTAGAGCGCGCGCTCGCCGGCTGCCGCGGCCCGATGCAGGCGCTGAACGCTGAAACGGTGCTGCGGCCGGAGAGCCTGAGAGTGGAACGCTGGGTGAACCGTGCCATCCTCGCCGCCGAGGCGGGGGCCACGAGGCCCGCGGTGGCCGCCTGTCGCGCCGCCCTTCGCCGCGAGCCTCGCCACCGCGAAGCGCTCAAACAACTGGGGCTCCTCCAAGCGAACGCGCTCGGCGACCTCGCCGCCGCCGCCGCGACCTTCGAACGCCTGCGCGCCGAGCTCACGGGGCCTGAAGCCGCCGAGATCGATGCGGTGCTCACACGGCTGGCGGCCCGCGGCTAAGCTTACGGCCATGCTCCTGGCCCTCCTGCTCGCCTGCCCCGGCCCTGACGACACCGCCGACACCGGAGAGCCCGAAGCTCCCTGGCAGCTCGTCGGCGAGAACCTGCCCGGGGCGGTCTTGTCGGTCTGGGGCACGGCAGCCACCGACGTGTGGGTCGTGGGGGCGGATCCCGGCAGCGGCCCGATGGTGCTGCACCTCCACGACGACGCCTGGGAGGCCCTCGACGGCTTCGGCACCGGCGACCTCTGGTGGGTGCACGGCGACGACTCCGGGGTGTGGCTGGCCGGCGCCGGCGGGAGGGTGTTTCACGACCCCGGCACCGGCTGGGAGAGCTGGACGCTCGACGCCGCCACGACCTGGTACGGCCTGTGGGGGCCCGGCGACGGCACGGCGTGGGTCGTCGGTGGCGACCCCACCCAATCCACCGATGCCGCCGCCATGTGGCACTACGACGGGGCCGAGTGGGCCGAGGTCGTCCTTCCCACCGAGGCCGCCGCGAAATTCGCGCTGTTCAAGGTTCACGGCAACGCAGCGGACGACGTGTGGGCGGTGGGCTCGGGCGGCGTAGCCGTCCACTGGGACGGCACCGCCTGGTCGTGGATCGACACGCTCTCCAGCCAGACCCTCCTCACCGTGGATGCCAACTACGCGGTGGGCGGCACCGCCAACGGCGTGATCCTCGAGCTCAGCCCGGGCAGCACCACCTGGACCGACGTGTCCCCAGCCTACGCCGGACTCCTTGCGGGGGTGCGCGGCGGTTCGCTGCCCGTTGCCGTCGGGGTTCGCGGGAGCGTGTACTGGCGGCGAGACGGCGTTTGGGAGCCCGACGCCCGCCCGATTCCCACCTACCAGGACTTCCACGGCGTGTGGACTGACCCCGAGGGCGGCGTGTGGGCGGTGGGCGGCCACACGTCAAGTTCGCCGCTGATTCAGGGGGTGATCGGGTATAGTGGTCCCGGGCTCGTCCCCACGGTGGAGTGATCTTGTTTCTTCTCTCGATTTTCCTCGGCTGTCCGCCGATCGAGGACACCTCCGCGCCCGAAGCCCGCTGCGACGAAACGGTGCCGGGTACAATCTGCACGTGGGCGGGTCAGGCACAAGCCGGCTTCAACGGGGAGTCCCTCGACCGCCGCGACAGCTGGCTGTACTTTCCGCTCGACGTGGAGTTCTCGCCCTACGGCCCGCCCACCATCGTGGACTGGAACAACCACCGCATCCGCATCGTGAACGACGACCAGACGCTCACGAGCGTGATGGGAACGACGTTTGTGGGCGACGGCCCGGCCGACCTCTCCGACCGCACCCCGCCCGGCGCGATCGGCACCACGGTGAACCTGAACCACCCGACCGACGTGATCTACCTCCCCGACGGCCAGCTGCTCAGCGCCTCCTGGCACACCCACAAGCTCCGCCAGGAGGACCTGTCCACGCTGCTCACCTTCGTGACCTGCGGCAGCACTCCGGGGTACGCCGGCGACGACGGGGAGGCCGCCACCGCCTTGCTCAACCAGCCGAAGGCCGTGGTCTACGACGAACGCGACGGCACCATCTACGTCGTGGACATGCGCAACGAGCGCGTTCGCGCCATTCGGGCGGACGAAACGATCCACACCGTCGCGGGCGACGGCACCAAGGGCTTCGCAGGGGATGGCGGGCTGGCGGTGGAGACGTCTCTGAACTTCCCCCAGAGCTCAAACCCCCGTCCCGGCGGCGCCATCGCGCTCAGCGGCGACCTGCTCTACATCGCCGACACCGAGAATCACCGCATCCGCACCGTCGACCTCGCCACGGGCCTCATCAACACGGTGGCGGGCACCGGCGAAATGGGCTTCTCCGGCGATGGCGGCGCCGCGACCGCCGCCCAGCTCAACTACCCCTTGGACATCGAGGTCGAAGGCGGCTGGCTGTACATCGCCGACACCGACAACCACCGCGTGCGCGGGGTCGACCTCTCCACGGGCCTGATCACGACCCTTGCCGGCACCGGCGAGATCGGCAGCGAGGGCGACGAGGGCAGCCCCCTCGACGCGCAGCTCTACAGCCCCAGCGGCGTAGAGGTCGACGAGGACGGCGCGTTGTACATCGCCGACTACGGCAACCACCGCATCCGTCGGGTGGCGCCATGATCGTGCTCACGCTGCTCCTGGCCTGCCCCGGCCCCGACGACACCGGCACCGAGGAGGTGCCCTGCCCCACCACCTCGGGCACCATCTGCACCTACGTGGGCGAAGCCGGCCTCGCCGGGCTCGGCAAAGAGGATGTGGCGGGGCCCGACTCTTACCTCTACTTGCCGCAAGACGTCACGGCCGCGCCCGACGGCGGCCTCTTTCTGCTCGATTGGAACAACCACCGCGTGCGACTGGTGAACGCCGACGGGGTCGTAGACACCATCGCGGGCACCGGGCTGTTGGGCGACGGTCCCGAAGGCCCGGCCCTCGCCGCCAGCTTCAATCATCCCAGCGGCGTGCTCGTCGACGACGACGGCACCCTGCTCGTAGCCGCGTGGCACAACAGCCGCATCGAGCGCATCGACCTCGAAGCCGGCACCCTGAGCTTCGTGGCGGGCACCGGCAGCCGCAACTTCGGCGGCGACGGCGGGGATGCCAAGGTGGCCGTGCTCGACCTGCCTTCGAGCGTGGCGCTCGACGACGAGGGGCGGCTCTACATCTCCGACAGCGCCAACCAGCGCATCCGGCGCCTGCTCCTCGACGGCACCATCGAAACCTGGGGCGGCAGCGGCACCGCCGCCTTCTCCGGCGATGGCGACATCGTGGCCAACGCCGAGTTCGCCAACCCCAAGGGCCAGGCCGCCGCGCCGGCCGGGCGCCTCGTCTTCCACGAAGGCGCCATCTACGTGGCCGACACGCTCAACCAGCGTATCCGGCGCATCGACGTGGCCACCGACCTGGTGAGCACGATCGCCGGCAACGGCACCCCCGGCTACGCGGGCGACGGCGGCCCCGCCACGGAAGGCAGCTTCTTCTCGCCCACCGACCTCGCGTTCGGCCCCGACGGCAGCCTGTATGTGGCTGACACCGAGAACTCCTGTGTGCGCCGCATCGACCCCGCGGGCACCCTCAGCACCGCCGCCGGGCGTTGCGGCGAGGCCGACTTCACGGGCGACGGCGGCCCCGCCGAAGATGCGCGCCTCTACAAACCCTTCGGCGTCGACGTAGACACCGAGGGCAACCTCTACATCGCCGACACTTACAACCACGTGATCCGGGTCGTGTGGCACTGATCCTGGTGCTCGTTGCGTGTGCGGAGGAGCCCTGCGGTCCGGGGACGGTGTGCACGGTTGTGGGCACGGGCCTGATCGGTTTTACCGGCGAGGGCCGAGCGGCCGTAGAGAGCGCGCTCTACCTGCCGAGCGCCCTCGCCCTCGACCCGGACGGCCGCCCCTGCGTCGTGGACTACAACAACATGCGCGTGCGCTGCCTCGACGCCGGGCGCCTCGTGACCGTGGCCGGCAACGGTGACCACGGTTTCTCCGTCCCGGGTGCGCCTGCGCTCGAGAGCCCGATCGAAAACCCCATCGACGCCGTGTGGTCGCCCGAAGGCCGCCTCACCGTGCTCGCCACCCACGAGTCTCGGGTCTTCCATCTCGATGACGACGGGCTCGTGGAGCGCATCGCCGGCACTGGCGACGAGGGCTACTCCGGCGACGGCGGCCCCGCTCTGGACGCCATCTTCAACCAACCCTGCGGCATCGCGTGGGCCAGCGACGGCGCCTTGTGGATCGCCGACACGCTGAACGAAGCCGTGCGGAGGGTGGACGAGGACGGCGTGGTGAGCACGGTGCTGGCGGAGCTTCCGGGGGTCATGCGCGTGCGCGCCTCGACGGACGGCGCGGTGCTGGTGGCCGACGCCTTCGGCGGGCGGGTGCTCCGCCTCGCGCCGGACGGCGCCGTGACCGTGCTCGCCGAAGGGCTCGACACGCCCTGGAGCGCCCGTGAAGACGGCGACGGCGTGCTGGTGTCCGAGGCCGGCGGCAACCGCGTGGTGCGCGTGGTCAACGGCGCTGTGGAGGTGCTGGGCGGCACCGGCGAGGGAGGCTTCGCCGGCGACGGCGGCCCTGCCATGGACGCCCTGTTCCACTGGCCCGCCGATGCCCTGCGCCTCCCCAACGGCGCCGTACTCGTGGCCGACATGCAGAACGCGCGGGTGCGCGTGATTCAGGCCGTGGAGGGGGAGTAGGGCGGGGGGGTGTCCCGTATCCGACCCATCCCCCTCCGAATGCGACACCTCTGGGACCCATCCCCCTCCGAATGCGACAGTAGGCCCCTTGAGCGCACAGCCGGCGAGCGGCCGACTTGCCGCCACAACAGGCAAACGCCACTTATTTCGATTTACGTCACCCGCGATCGGCCCGGCGTCGACCCGCGCCCGGCAAGGTGTCGCACTGGAGGGGGGATGGGTAGGGCGAGTGTCGCATCCCAGCGGGGATGGGTCAGCGGCGGCCGCGGTAGGGGGCCCATCCGGGCAGGCGAAGCAGATCGCCGGGCAACAGCGGCCCGAAGCGCGGGTCGCCCACGACGCGAACGGCTGCGGCTAGCACCGGATCGTGCATCGGCTGCCCGCGGCTCGGTGTCCCAGCGGCCAAGCGATGCACCTGCGAGCGAGACATCCCGAGCGCGGCGGCGAACCCGGAGACACCGAGCCCACCGGGTTCGAGTACCCCGTGCGCGGCCGCGGTGCGCACGAGAAGGGAGCGGGAGGGTCCGCGGGGCCTCGTCGTAGCGAGCACGCGGAGAACCGCGCTCACAGCGTCCCGCACGGCAAAGATATCGAAGTGTTCGTATCGCACTTCGGGGAGGGCGGTGCCCTCAACGCTCACGCTCGGGTCGCCCGAGACGTAGGCGTGGAACCGCTGCGGGCGGGCGTGGAGCAGCGATCCTCGCGAGGCGTCCAGGCCCACGAAGTCGCGATGCGTGGAAAGCGGCCACGCCAGCGGGTCGCCGACGAGCCCCTTTCGACACGGGTTCAGGTGGACATAGCGGATGTTCCGGCGTTCCTTGTCGCGGCTCACCGCCTCAGGCTCGGGCGTGGGCTCCCACAGCGCGGTTCCTCCCGAAGGCCTTTGCCGGCAGCGAAACCGGGCGTACCCACTCATCAAGGCCACCAAGCGCAGGCGCCCCGTGCCGTGGGGCAGCAACAGGTGCACATGGTCCGGCATGATGCAGAGCGCGAGCAACTCCGGGAACGCCGCGTGGAACATGTGGAACAAGCGCAGGCCCTCCTCCCAGCTGCGAAACAGCACACTTCCGACACGAGCTCGAGCGACGTAGTGGAACATCCCCCCGGGCACCGCACGCGTCGTGCCAACGGGAGAACCTGTGTGATCCGTTAGAGCGCTGACGGATGTCGGCGAACTACCGTCAGGCCGTCACCATCCCGGCCCTTCACCACCCCCTACTGCCCCAAAAAGATGTGCTCGAGGCCCAGACGGATTCGCGCCCACTTCGAGCTAAGCTACGCTCCACCCGTGTCCGCCTCCGGCTGCCCCCACGACCCGCCGTGCCCCCACTGCGGCGACCCCCGACCGGCCGAAGTCGGCGCTCCCGAACTCTTCGCGGAACCCCTGCCCCCGCAGGCCCGGCGGTTGATCGTCCGGCTCGTGATCTTCCTCGGCGCAGGGCTCGCGGTGTTGTTTTACGAGGTGCTCGTGAGGCGGCACGCGGGGTGACAGGCGGCGGGCCCGGCAAGCGGGAGAAACCCGCGGCCTTGCATGAACGCGCTCCGGGGAAGTACGTTGGCGCGACAATCTTCGTGGGAATGGGCAAATGACGTCGGTCCACTCGAGTCCTCGTCGGCCGCCACTCCTCCTTTTCTGCTCCTTGGCAGTGGTGGCCGCCTTGGGGTGCGCGGGGCTGGTCATGGCCGGCGGCGCGTACCTGTTCCTGCGCGCAACACCTTCATCCAGCTTAGAGGAGGCCAAGGCCCTCGCAGCGGAAGGAAAGATCGAGGACTCGCTCGCCGCGTTCGCGGAGGTGGAGCGCCGGTGGCCCGAGAGCGCGGAGGCGAGAGGGGTCGGTGCACAGCGGCTCGCTACGCTTCGAGCGGCGGCGGAGTCTCGCTTTGCAGCCGGCGACTATGACGTGGCCATCGCCGCCAGCGGCCACGCGGTAGAGTTCAGCGGCACGGCTGACCCGACTTCGACCTTCAGTAGCGACCACGGCCTGAGCGAGACTGCCGCCCTCGGGTACGCTCAACTCCATGTCGCACCCGACCGGATGAAGTACGCCTTGCTGGCCGCCACGCCGGACAGCAAGGCGCCGCCAGCGGTAAAGCTCAAAGCGCAGGCGTTCCTTTGCGCGCACTCCGCTGAGTTGCCGTGGATCGTCGGCCTCTCGACACTTTCGGCCGATGGCGCCGTCAAGCCCTTCGCAGACGCGCTGCGGGAGTGGGAGGAGGCGCGGGCGGCCCAGGTCAACGCGAGGGACATGGTTGGCTGGTGTGGCGCCGAATTCGACACCCTGGTGGACGGACTGACCGTCAGGAGCGAAGCGCTGGGCCTGTTGGAGGCACGCGTGCGTGGATGCGAGGACGGGGAGTGGGGACCGGGTCCTCCGACGGTTCAACTCTCGCTGGAGGTTCCTCCCGCCGACGGCTGTTCTGCCGCGCACGTTGCCGTGGGGTGGACCGAAATCGACGTTGTCGACATCCTCAATCTCGGCAACGCGAGGGCGATCCGGTCCCGGCTGAGCGACTTCTTTACCCCTTCGGCGCTGCCGCCTATCTACGAAGGATTTAAGCCGTGGATAGGCGTCCCCACCGACTGGCCCGCCGAGTCGCAAGCCCACCGAGTGGTGGTGGTGAAGGACGGCCGAGAGGGAATCGTGGCCACTGTTACCTTCGTCACACCGAACACCGAGGGATGGTCCTCCGAGCAATCGGGGCCCGAGCAGCTGGTCTTTCGCCTAAAGAAGTCGGATGGTGCCTGGCGCATCCACGATTTTCACGTCCGCTGAGCTTTATCCCGCCTCCACCGCATCCACCGCATCCAGCGCCCGCCGCCACGCCGCAAAGCTGCCGCCCGCCTCCACCGCGCGCAGCACGGCCTCGCCCTCCGCCACGCCGCCGGCCGCTAGCCTCGCCTCCACCCACGCCCACCGTGGCGAGGTCGGACGAATCTCCGCGCGGCTGCCCTTGAGCCCCGCACGCAGTCGCTCCAGCCGCCCCTCCACCACGCGGATGCCCGCAAACGAGGCGTTCACCAACGGGGTGTTGAGCTTCGGAACGAAGGGCGCCAGACCGATCGCCACGGAATGAATGGCGGCGAGCTGGCGCGTGAAGGCGATCAACTCGTCCACGTCCTCGTCGGTCTCGCCGGGCACGCCCAGCATCATGTACACCTTGAGGGTGCGGTACTTGTGCTCGCGGGCAGCTTCGGCACAGGCGACGAGGTGCGCCTCGGTGGTGCCTTTGCTCATCTCCCGACGAAGCCGCTGACTGGCGGCATCGCTCGCCACCGTAAGGGTCTGGTAGCCGGCGAGTCGAAGGAGCCGCGGAATCTCCGGCTTCAACGCCACGCGATCGGCGCGAAGGGACGAAATCCCCACGCCCTTCCCGCGGTCCACCAGCTCCTGCAGGAGCGGAACCAGCTGCGGGTGGTCGCTGATCGCGGCGCCGACCAACCCGACACGCGGCGCGGCCTCCGGCACGAGCTCAAACAGGCGCTCCGGAGTGACGAGCCGCATGCCGCCGTTCGTACTCCGACGCATCACGCAGAAGGTGCAGGCGCGATGGCAGCCGCGCTCCCCTTCCAAGAGGAACATGTCCGACAGCTCCATGTCCTTCGTCCAGATGCGGGAGCGCGCCGGAAGATGGGTGTCGTCGGCACGGGCCACCGGCACCCGAACGTCGCCCATCGCCGGAATCCAGCCACCGGGCAAAAGCGCCACGTGGTCGAGCGTGCCGGTCTCGAAAAACCCTTCTACAGCTGGAACCACAGTGTCGTCGGCCTCGCCGTAGAGGATGGCGTCGGCGAAGGGCGCCAGCGGGAGGGGGTTGCTGAAGGTGAGCGGCCCTCCCAGCAGCAGCTTCGGGTGGCCGGGCGTGCGGTCGCGGCGAAGCGGCGGGATGCCCGCCAGCCGCAGCAGCTCCACGAGGCCGGCCAGCTCGAGCTCGTAGGCCACCGACACCGCCACCAACGGGAAGTTGCCCAACGGCGTATGCGACTCCATCGACAGCGGAGGCAGGCGCAGCTTCCGCCACGCCTCCACGTCGTCCGGCAGGTACACGCGCTCGGCTCCGAAACCGGCATCCGCCACGAGGCTCGTGATCCACTGAAAGCCCAGCGACGACATTCCCGCTCGATACGGCGAGGGGTAGGCCATCGCCACGCGGTTCCGCCCCCGCGGGAGCGGTTGCCCGCCCTCTTG
This sequence comes from Deltaproteobacteria bacterium, assembly GCA_947484175.1. Lineage (GTDB taxonomy): Bacteria > Myxococcota_A > UBA796 > UBA796 > SXON01 > SXON01. Next base: position 35,911 of record CANKOI010000023.1, on the reverse strand, counting down.
CGAGCGGCGGACCGAAAGCTGGGATCGCAGGTCGCGAGAGGTCACGGCGGGGCGGTAACCGGTGTCAAACGGTTAGGAGCCACCCCGATGCTGCTGTTGGTCGCCCACCTCGCCGCCGCCGACGAGTCCACCGTAGTGTACGACCTCTTCCTCGCGGGGCGGGACGTCGGCGACCGGACCGTCACCGTGCGCTATCTGGCGCGGCCGAGCGGGGAGCGCCGGGTGCTGGAGGTGGTCAGCGAGGCCGAAACGCCGCTCGGTTCGGTGCGCTGCCGTCAATCGGGACAGTCCGGCCCGCGGGGGGCCACGTTCACCACCAACCTGCAGGTGGGCACCGTGCTCTCCGAGGTGCAAGGCATCGAAATGCCGACGGGCGGCTGGCAGCTCGTGCGCGCCGACGCGGAAGGCGTTCACGAATCCACCCTCACGGCGGGCCAGGCCCACTTCACGACCCTCGACCTCTACGACCCCGTTCGCACCCGCCGCCTCCTCGACAAGGGGCGGGTCGGCGTCCTCCTCGCTGAAACCGGGGCCGTGGTCTCCGGTGAGCTGGGCGCCGGCACCCCCACCACAGTGAGGATCGCGGGCAAGAGTGTGGTGGGTACCCGGTACGTGCTTAGCGCCCCGGAGGGCACCGCAGAATTCGTCGTGAACAACGACGGCGTGCTGCTCAGCTCGGAAGTCTCCACCTTCGGCGGGCTGCTCCGCTCCGTGGCGCGCACGCTCCCTGCCCCACGGAACTTTGGGGTGATCGACGTGGTGGACTCCCCGGGCGCGGGCGTGAGCGAAGAGGCGCTTTAGGCCTACTGATCGCACTGAGCCGCTGCAGCAAGCCCAGCGGAGTCTCTTGGCGGCCCGGCCATTCCTCGTCTGGCACTGCGGTTGGACGGGTCGGTGACGGGCTGGGTGACGCCGTTGGCCGTGCCGACCGAGCCCCGCTGCGGGGCGAGCGGAGGGGCGGCCAAGGGTGGCAGGACCCAGTGCCCACACTGCCTTTTCCTCGCGCTGTCCGTTCCGAGGCCGCCGGCTGGCAAGGGACCTTCGCCCAACGGCGCCGCGTCCTGCGCGGCGAACCGCATCGAGGTCCATCAGCGGTCTGCGTCGAGCCCGGCAAGCAGCAACCGGTGCACGCCATCCGGGTCATCCACATGCACCCAGTGTCCGGCGTTCGGAAGGGTGTGGAGGTGCAGGCGCTGCCCCACGAAACGCTGCAGCTCGCCTTCGTCCCACCGCTCCGATCGACCGGCGCGCACGGCATGGACGACCGCTCGACGCGACGGCGCCTCCAACCAAGGCCAGGCGTCGGTGCCGCCGTAGCTCCGCAACATCTCCTCGACCGCGTCGAGGTTGAACCGCCACCCGAAGCCGCCGAGCCCGGGGCGCAGGTTCGTCGTCATCCACTGGGCCAGCGCCGGTGGGAACCCCTTCTCCGCGAGCAGCGGCACGATCGCGTTCCGACGCGGGAGCGGCACCGGCACGCTGCGCAAGGCCTCCACCACCCGAACGACCTCCGACCGCGCCGCCAACGCTAGGTCGGGGCGACCGGGGGGGCTGTCGAGCGCCCACACCGCCCGCACGTTCCCGTCCGCCGCTTCGCTCGCCTCCCCCCAAGCCAGCGCCACCTTACCTCCGAAGCTGTGGCCGATCGCCGTGTGAACCTCGATGCCGAGGTGCGCAGCTAGGCGAATGAGGTCGGCGGCACAGGCAGAAACGGTGTGGGGGCCAGACTCGTCGTGGCTCTCTCCGTGGTTGCGGAGATCGGGCATCACGAAGCCCCACGCCGGCCGCTCGGCGCAGAGACGGCTGGCCACCGTGCGAAGGTTTCGCGCCGAGCCGAGGATGCCATGGAGCAGGAAGGCCCAATTCGTCGGCGTGGCGCCCGGAGCCGTGACCCGCGTGGAGTTCAGCATGGGGGGGTCACGCAGGCAACGGGGAGCGGCACGGCCCGGATGCGCTCGGCGAGCGGGTACTCGATCTCTCCGGGGTACACCACGTCCAGACTGTCCAGGCGCAGTACGGATCGTGCCTGGATCATCGAGCGGGTGAGCGTGGGGGCGGAGTGGAGCTTGAACTCGAAGCCCTGGCGTCGGACACCCCGAACGACGAGGAGGTCCAACTCGGCCCCGGTATGCGCAGCCCAGTGGAAACACTCATGGGGACGCGCTCCCAACGCGCGCACCACCTCGCCCATCGCAAACCCTTCCCAAGACGCGCCGATGCGTGGCTGCACGGTGAGATCGGCCGGCGTGCGGAGGCCAAGCAGCGCGTGGAGCAGGCCCGAGTCGGCGATGTAGACCTTCGGGGCCTTTACCTGCCGTGAGGCCACGTTCTCGTGCCAGGCGAGCAGCTGGCGCACCGTGTACGTTCCCGTGAGCATGTCGAGGTAGCCGCGCACGGTCTTGTCGCTCACACCGAAGTCTCGCGCGAACTCAGCGCTGTTCCACCGCTGCCCGTGCCAGTGCGCGAGCATGGTCCAGAAACGGCGCATGGTCGTGGGGGAAACTCCGATGCCCAGTCCAGCGATGTCCCGCTCCAAGAAGGTGTGGATGAAGTCCTCTCGCCATTCGAAGCTCGCTTCGTCGCTGTCCGCCAAGTACGCACGCGGAAACCCGCCTCGAAGCCACAACCGTTGCAAGGCGGGCACTTCGCAGAGCCCAAAGGGCGGCAGCACGTGGAATCCGACCCGCCCCGCCAACGACTCCGACACGGCCCTGTTCAGCTCTGGCGCAGCGCTGCCCAGGAGTAGAAAATGCGCCGGGCGGGGCACGCGGTCGGCGAGCACCCTGAGCGCGGGAAACAGCTCGGGAAGGCGTTGAACCTCGTCGATCACCACCAGGCCACGGAGCCCTTCCAACGCCAGCATCGGATCCGCAAGTCGGGCAGCATCGCGTGGGTTCTCCGCATCAAACCACGTGTACGGAACGGTGGAGGCCAACAGGCGAGCCAGAGTGCTCTTGCCAACCTGCCGGGCGCCAAGGATCGTCACGACCGGAAACAGGGCTTGAAGCCGAAGGATGTGCTCGATGCTTGCTTGGCGTTCTACCATACCTTTCCACCGTACCATGAAATATAGGACTTTGCATCCGAGATTTCATGTTTGTTGCCACAGCCCTCTACCAATGACTTTTCGCGACCACCCGTAAGCAACCCCGGGACGGCTACGTTGTCGGACCGTGCGCTTGGCCCCCTTTCTCCTCTGCCTCCTGCTGCCCGTCGCGCCCGCGCTCGCCGAGTCGCCGTGGTCGCCGCCACCGGCCCCCGTGGGATGGTCCGCCACCGACGCGACCTTTCACCTCGTGATCCGCGACGGCGAGCCTGTGCGCGTGGAAGGCCGCTACACCTTCACCACCCCCGACGACCGCAGCGCCGTGCTGCAACTGGCGGGGCCAGAACTCGTCCTCACCGAGCTCAGCGGGCCAGTACTCGCCACGAAGTCAGGGGTAGAACTGGCGCTCGGTCCCGGCTCCCGGCAGCACGTCCAGGCCTTCGCGGGCCTCTACGAGCCCACCACTCCGGGGGCGCTGAACCTCGGCGTGCTGCCGGCCGCCCGCACCCAAGTGATCGTCGACGCGCCAGGCCTCGACGTCGAAGTGGCCGGCGCAGTGGATGGGTGGCTGCCTGCCGGCGAGCGACTGCGCGTGAGTTGGCGCCCCCATGTAGAGCGGAGCGAAGTGCGCGAGAGCCTCGTGATGCAGGGCCAAGCGGCGCACAGCTTCCGCGGTTCAGAGGCGGGACTGCGTGTTGACAGCGTGCTGCGCTGGAAGATCGTGCGCGGCAAGGCAGCGCGGCTGAGCTTTGAAGCCGCCGGACTGCAGGAGCTGGAGGTCGTAGGCCCCGGCGTGAAGACGTGGCGCCGGGAAGGCACCCGCGTGGTGATCGAGCCGCGGGCGGAGGCCATGGGGCTGTTCGTCGTGCAGGTGTCGGGCCGCGTACGGCTCGGCAAGGGCGAGCTGACCATCCCCACCCCCGAGCCCACGGGGGTCGTCCGCACCGATCGATACGTCACGATGTATCGTTCCGACCTCGGGGAGCTCATCCCCACGCAGATGCCCAGCAGCGTTCCGCTCGAAAAGCTGCCCGGTTGGGCGGCCAACCTCACGGAGGGCGTTCCGCTGGTGGCGTGGCACGGCCCCCAGCCCGTGCGCGTGCTCGGCATGACCGCCGACACCGTGCAGGGGCCTGATACAGTCGTAACACAGGCTCGATACATTCTCTCCACCGCCCAGGAAGGAAGAGCCGGGCTGCGCATGGTTCTCCGGGTGCGGAACGAGCGGCGGCAGTATCTTCAAGTTCGCCCCCCACCGGGATGGAAGCCCGTAGTGGTACGCGTGGGCAACCAACCCGTGAGCTGGCTCAGCGATGGGAACGGCGGAATCTACATCCCGCTCGAAAAGTCGATCGAGACCGTCCGTGGCCTGTTGAGCTTCCCTGTCGATGTGGAGTGGATGGCGCGCGACCTTCCCGCCTGGGCGCGGCGCGGTGAGATGCAACTCCACCTGCCCAGCCTCGACGCCCCCGTTCAACAGGCGGAGTGGGAGGTTCACCTTCCCCGTGGCTACCGCGCTGTGCGCCCGCAGCTCTCCGGCAGGGACCGCGTGCTGCTGGCCACGGACCTTCGCGGCGACGGGATCGAAGAGGACTCGACGGTCCACGCGGAGCGGCGGGCGCGTATCGACACGGTGTCCTCCGCCCTCGACAACGCCTCCTCCGCCTACAAGGACAACGACTTCCAAACGGCCCAGCGCTGGCTCGACACGGCGCGCACCGTAGACGACAGCAACGAGGAGGTGGCCCAACTGCAAGAGAACCTCGACGTACTCACGGGTAGCTCTACGAAAAACGACCGCGCCAGCCGCCGCGTGAAGGACCTCGCCAAAGCCAAGACCTCCGGGAAGGCGTTCCAACAGGAAGTTGTGGAGAAGGAGGCCGAATATGCCTACCGCTCCGGCGACTACGACAAGGCGGAAGCCAAACTCGAAGAGGCGCTGGCCCTCGCCACCGAACTCCAACAGACCGAACAGTCCGAGAGCGTGGCGCAGACCTCACGCATCCGGGAAGCCAACGAGAAGCTGGCGGACGTCCGCGCACAGAAGTCACAGCAGGACAGCAACGGATTCTTCGCCGGGCTGGGCCTGCTGGGCGATTCGCTGGAGGGCTCGGAGACGAGCGGCGCTTCCTTCAGCTTCGAAGGCCACGCGGCGAGCGGCTACGGCATGGGGAGCGGAAGCGGGCGCGGAGAGGGGTCATCCTTCAGCGGAGCCGACGAAGGGGCAGACCTCCCGCCGGTGGAGGAGCCCGCGATGGTGGTGATGTCGCAGGAGTACTTGGCCAAGGTCCCCTCCCACCGCTCCTTCCAGACGGTGACGGGCAGCGCCCCGTCCTCAGGGGGCGAGTACGGCGCGGACGAGTACGGCGCGGACGAGGAAGAGCAGGACGGGGACGGCCGCGACGGCGACGGCTGGGTCGCCGACGAGAAGCCCGAAGCCTCGCGGCCCACCGCCTCGCCGCGTCCCGGCAAGTCCGGCGGTCGAACCGGCGGCGTCCTCGCCGGCAAGAAGGCGCAAGCGGAGGCCCCTCCCGAGCCGGATATGGAACCGGCCCCGGTGACGGTCTCCGCCCTCGCAGCCGAGGTGACCGTTACGCGGCCCCTCTTCGGCGGCGCCAAGGGGCGCCCCAAAGAGTCCGCCAACAAATCGGTCGCCGGCCCGCCGCCGCCCCCCTCCGCGCCTCCTCCGGCCACCCCTTCGGCCACCTCCCCGGCGTCCGCAGCGGCGCCCGTACCCATGGCTTCCGACGACGAGCGCACCAGCATGATGTACGCCCTCGGCTACACCATGGAGCCCGCCGATCAGGGCTTGGACGCGACACGCACGGGCGAGCCGGAGTCGGCGTCCCGCGGCGAGTCCTCGCTCCTTCGCCCCCTCCCCGAACGGCGCGCCTCTCTCCAAGCTTCGCCCTCCCCGATGGCGCTGGCGCTCCCGCTCGACGGCCCCACCGTCACCACCACCCAGGCGCTCCTGCCCGCCGGCAAGTTCCCCGAGTTCCGTTTCCTCTACCGCTCTACGCTCAAGGACCAACCATGACCCTCCTCTTCCTCGCTTCGCTGGCCTTCGCCGGCTCCTTCAACTCCGCCAATGGCAAGGTGGAGCTGCCCTGGAACGACTTCAACACGCTCTACCAAAAGTACGTTCTCGACCAACAGAAGCCCCCCACCTCCCCGCGCGACTGGACCATCGACCGGGCCGTGTTCACCGGCACCGTAGTGGGCGAGGGCGACGAGGCCTACGCGATCGTGAAGCTGAACCTGCGCGGCGCCGTGCACAAGAAGGAGGGCTGGTCTACCGTGCCGCTCCTCGGCGCCTCCACCGCCTTGCGCTCCGCAACGATCGGCGGCAAGGACGCCGCTCTCTTCGTGCAGAGCGGGTACTACACCTTCATCACCGACAAGCCGGGGGCGTTTGAGGCCAACCTCGAGTTCGCCGTCAAACTCTTCGAGGCCGACGGAGAGAAGGGGTTCACCTTGCCGCTTCCCTCGGCAGGCGCGACCGTCGTCGGTCTCGCGGTAAAGAGCGCCGATGAGCTCCAGTTTGAGGTTCCCGGAGCGCAGGGACTCAATGTGACTAGCGTCGGCACCGAACGTCGGCTCGAAGCCTACGTGCCCTCGATGGCCAGCCTTACTGTGAGTTGGTCGCGGAAGGTGAAGGAGCAGACGGCCGACGAGAAGAAACGCGAAACGCGCGTGTACGCCGAAGCCCGCACGCTGATCGGCGTGAGCGAAGGGGTCTTGTCGGGGCGCGCCGACATCGACTACACCGTGCTCCACAACCCGGTCGAACGGTTCCGCGTCAACCTCCCCGCGGACGCAACCGTCCTCGATGTACGCGGCAGCGGCATCCGCACGTGGACGCAAGCGAAGGACGGCACCATCGACGTAGAGCTGAACTACGGCGCCGAAGGCCTGTATCGTCTCGGCATCGACTACGAACGGACGCTCCAGTCGGGAGCCAACCTGCCTCTCGTCGCGCTGAGCGGCGTCACGCGGGAGACGGACTATGTCGGCGTGGACGCCCGCAGCGCTGTGGAGCTGGTAGCGAAGTCCGCCACCGGCGCCGTGCCCATCGACGTGCGCGAGCTGCCGGCCGCCCTCACCGGCCAAACGGACTACCCCGTGCTCCTCGCCTACCGAGCGCGGGGCGGCGATGTGCAAATCCCCCTTGACGTACGCCAGCATCCCGACATGGACATGCTTGTCACCTTGGTGGACACCGCCGCCGCCGAAACCCTAGTCACCGAAGACGGCCGCCGCATGACGCGGATCCGCTACGGCGTCCGCAACAACCGAAAACAATTCCTCAATGTGAAGGTTCCGGAGGGCGCCGAGGTGTGGAGTGCGTCCGTGGCCGGGCGCGGCGTGAAGGTGGCCCGCGGCGAAAAGGGCGACGTGCTGGTGCCGCTGGTACGAAGCGACGCCTCCGGGGGCGCACTGACCGCCTTCCTCGTGGAGTTGGTGTACGTGGAAGAAGGCGCGGAGTTGGCCAACGGCCGCGGCGCGATGGAGGTGCACCTGCCCACCGTCGATGCCCCCTCGAGCATCCTCCAGTGGACCGTCTACATCCCCGCCACGGCCACGATCGTGCCCCGCACCTCCAAAGGCAGCGTCCGTCGTGTGGACTGGTTCTCTGCCGCGCCCGTACTACCTGCGGAGGCGGTCGTGAGCTCAAACGCCAAAAAGGCCGTTCGCGCCGAGGTGCAAAACCAGGGCGAGACCGGCGCGCTCGGTCAGGGCGTGGAGCCCGTCGAGGTGCAACTCCCGCTCTCCGGAAACGCCTACACCTTCGAGAAAACCTTGGTGCTCGAAGAGTCGCTTTGGGTGGGCTTCGACTACCGCCACAAGGTGAAGATCAAGTAATCGCAGGACTCGCGGTGCGTGGCGGGCCGCGCCGTCGGCTCCCGCCTCCTCGAAGGGGGGCGGGGCCGGCGTGGGCGCGCGAGACAGTACTTCAGTTCGCCGTCCACGACGCCATCGGGTCCGTCAACATCAACAAGCAGGCCTCCTCCCACACCTTCCGACACTCGTTCGCCACCCACCTGCTCGAAGACGGGTACGACATCCGCACCGTGCAGGAGCTCCTCGGCCACGCCAGCGTCGAAACCACCATGATCTACACCCATGTCCTCGATCGCGGCCCGGGCGGCGTACGCAGCCCCGGCGACCGCCTGTTCGTCAAGGACTCCTCCACCAGGGGCTATGCAGGTCTGCCTAATCCGACAGAGTTCGACTAAACTCGGCGTTCCGCCTGCCCCAGTGCCGCGATAGGCGGGAGAACGGGTTGTGGGAGTTTGGTTAGGCAGAACTGTTGAATTGGCGTTCGGAGGGGAGGGGCGGTGCGCGAGGTGGCGGGGCGGGACGTCTGCGGCGAAGGCCGCTGGCATCGTGTAGCCCCGAGCTTAGGGATGCAGCTTCTTGCTGCCGGGCGTCGTCGCCGCTTCGTCGCTGTCCGACGAGAGGGCATCGTCGGGTACGCGCAGATCCGCCGGGTCACGGCGGGTGTCCCAGATACGGGCGATCCAGATCTCGTCGTCGGTGAGTCGGTAGAGCACCCGGTACGGGGGCTGGGAAAATGCCGGAGCGAGCCGTGTGGCACGAGGTCCTCGGCGATCTCGCCCACCTCGGGGTGTTCCTCGATCAGGTCCACCACCTTGATAATGCGTGCCACCACCGACCCTGCGAGCCGCAGGCTGCGGACGCGAAGGAACTCGTGGGCCCGCCCCAGGTCACGCTCCGCCGATGGCGACCAACGGACCCCGCGGCGTCGGCTACCGAGAGGCACGGGCCATGGCCAGGAAGTGCTCCCGCACCGCGGCATGCGGGCGTCCTTGGCCCGCCTCCAACTCGCGGATGCCTTCGTCCACGGCGCGTTGCAGCGCCGCCTGCTCCGCCGAATCGGCGAGGCCCTCGTACTCCGCCACGGAGAGCACCACCGCCACGGCGCGGCCGTGACGGCTGAGCACGACTGTCCTTCCTGACTCGGCCTGCTTTACGATGTCCGCCCCGTGTGACTTGAGGTCCGTGACGGGGCGGATGTCTCGGCTGAGGCGTAGTGCAGGCATCAGGGCTCCAACTCATGGTAAGGCTACCCGCTATTCTGGCCAGAAGCAACCCCTTGTTTGCGGGCCTTATGATGGCCGCGAACCTGGCGCCACCACCTGCGGCCTAAGGCTGCGTCGCACCGTTTGGCAGTCGAAAGCCGACAGATCCGCTCCGCTATCGGCTGCCGCCGCTCCACCCTCGTCGCGGGACCGCTCCGACCGTCCATGGTGCCCGTCCCGCCGGGACCCACCGCCCTGCCCTGGACACACACCGCGCCCGGCGCCCGAGTCGGGCTGACGATGTGTCGGCGGATGTGTCACCATGTATCACCCGATCACCGTTGCCCTGGTGCCCGTCGCCCCCCTCAGTGAGCCGAACAAGGAATTGCTGCCGACGAGTCCGGCTCACGCCGTCCTCGCGGCAGAATTCCGGCGTTCGGCGGGGAAAGGTAGAAGAGGTGGTCGATGAAGCGCGTTCCGCGTCTCAGCGTGGGCCGCTGCTGCCCGGGCTGGCGGGGGCCGCTCCCGGGGTCATCGCGAGGCGCCCTTTGGGGTACGTCCACGCCGCGACCGTGCGGTGCGGCTCGATGGTGTGCACCACCGTGCTGTAGGCCGGCGGCGCCGTGGACCACTCCACAGTGAGGTGGTGCCCGCCCTCGCTCGCCGCCACGAAGAACCCAGCGCCCATGCGCTGCCCGCAGAGGGTCGTGGCGCTGGCGAGCGCCGCCTCGCGGCAGTCGGCGGGCATCGGCGTGGCGGCCAGCACGGTCTCCGTCATCCACGCTGGAAGCCAGATATCCGTCGTGACCGCTGTCTCGCGTGGCCCGTCGAGCAGGCCCGGGTGCCGGACCTCCACGGTCGGGAGGTGCAGCCCCTCGTCCACGGGGCCGGGCGGGCCGCTCTCGCGGTGGATGACCTTGTGGACCCGCTCGCCGCCCCCTGGGAGGGGCTCGATCGTGGTCTCACGCGGGTCCGGAACCCAGCCGTTGTCCCGCACCGCGGAGCGCCCGGCGTCCGCCACCGGGTCGGGTGGGCTGGCGGCCGCGGGCACCCCCGGCGAGGCTGGCGCCGCCGCACGCGTCGCCTCGGGCGCCGTCGGACCATCCTCCCCATCGCGGGCCGTGAACCAAGCGATCAGGCCCGCGAGGAGCACGATGGAGGCGAGGAAACGTGAACGAGCCCTGTCGACGTGCACCGTGGCAGCGTACCCCAGGTGGCCGCCCCGCAGCAACACCCCGCCCCCACGTATTCCGAAGGTTGCCGCTCCAACTCGGCGTGGAGACCCACGCCGAGGCGCGCCCGCACCGCTCACGGTCTCCCGCTACGCCTCCCCGTCCGCACGGCGTGTCGACTCCCGGCGGCGTCCTTCCCACCGGTGTCCGCCCGGCGCCCGAGTCGCACGTCGAGAGCGCTGGGGCGAGGCCACCCGTCGAGGCGAAGACGAGGTTGTCTCAATGCTCCTCGCCATCAGCAGTGAGCCTAACAAGGAATTGCCGCCGACGGGCGAAGCGCCGCCATCGCGGCTGAATTCCGGCGTTCGGCGCGGAAGGGTTGAAGAGGTGGCGGGGCGGAGCCTCGGTGGCGATGCGAGCACCCCGCGAGAATGGCCGTCGCACCCGGGACGCGCCTGTGGTTCGGCAGCTCCGTCGCGGCGTCGCCGACTTGCCATAGTCGCGCTCTCGTGGCACCTTGAGTGCATGACCATCGAGCTCAGCTTCGACTACCGACGCCTCTCCGTGGCGCAGCGCCTGGAACTGGTGGAGGACATCTGGGACAGCATCGACGCCGACGCGGACGCCGAGATGCTCCCGCTAACGGACGACGAGCGCGCCATGCTGGATGAGCGCGTCGCCGAACTCGAGGCGAATCCGGGCCAAGGCGAGTCCTGGCCGGAGGTTCGCGCCCGGATTCTCGGCAGAACGCGGTAGTGGCGCAGCTCGTCATCCGGCCGCCCGCCGAGGCGGACATCGACGCGGCCTTCGCATGGTATGAAGGCCGTTCCATCGGCTTGGGTGTGGATTTCCTGCGATGCGTCGACGCAGGCTTCGGCGCGGTTGCCGAGTCCCCGTTGGCGTTTCCTGTTGTGCACCGCCGCGTGCGCCGCAGCTTGCTTCGGCGATTTCCGTACGCGGTCTTCTACGTCGCCGAGGGGGAGCGCGCGGAGATCCTCGCTGTCACCCACACCAGCCGACACCCACGGCGTTGGCGTCAGCGGGCATGACCGAGCCGTGCCGAGCGGCGCGATCGGGTGACTCGTCGTGCTGGCTACGCAGGGCGCCCCACTCTCCCGTTCCGCGTCGAAGCTGGCCGCCAAGTCGCGCGTGAGTTGGTCACTACGATCGCCCGCGATCACGTTGGCGCTGAGCTGGTGGGCAGCCGGCAGGGGTTGGTGGGAGAGGTGGCGGTGCGGGGCCTCGGTATTCGGCGGCAGAAGGTGGTCAGGGCATCGTCGTCCGCGCGCACCGGCCACCCGGCGGCCGAGTTGATGACATCGTATACGGTGCTATTGTGGTGTCGTGCTCCGGGCCGTCATCGACACCAACGTCGTGATCCAAGGACTCTCCCTCCGCGGAGAGTGTGGCCGAATCATGGAAGCCTGGCGGGATCGCGTCGTTGTTCCCTGCGTGTCCACCGCCCTCCCGCTGGAGTACGAAGCGGTCCTGCTGCGACGATTTCCACCATCGCGTCACGCAACCGTCGTAGCCGCCCTCCAGGCGCTCCTTGTCCGCTCCGAGTACGTCCCAGTTGTGGTCAGCCTTCGCCCTGCCTCGCCAGACCCCGACGACGACTTCGTGCTCGAGTGTGCCTTCAACGCGCACGCCATTTTGGTCAGCGCCAACGCGAAGGACCTGGAGGCGCCCTGCGCCGCGTTGCATATCGACTACTGTTCCCCGACGGTCTTCCTTCCTCGTCTACACACTCAGGAGTAGTTCATGGCACGCCTCACCCTGCGCATGCCCGACTCCCTCCACGACGCCATCGCGGCGCTTGCGGACAAGGAGGGCGTTTCGCTCAACCACTTCGTCGTCTACGCCCTCACCCAAGCCACCGCCGGCGAGTTGGCCCTCCGTCAGCGCGCCGCGTTCGAGGCCCTTCGGACCCGCGTACCCCAAGCGGAGGCGGACGCGGCGCTCAATGAGCTCCTCGCCACGCGGGAGTAGCTTCGCGAGCCGCGAGTGGCGCGTGTCCACACACCGGTGGGCGTCCGGCTGCCCACCGTTCCACGGCGTTCCGCCACCCGCCCCCGCCGCTCCACCCCCGTCGCAGAACGTTCCGGCGAAGCTCTCTGCCGGTGGCGCCGGGAGCCGCGCGCATGGCGCCCCCGCCCGGCGCCCGAGTCGTCCCCCCGATGTGTCGGCGCATGTGTCACCGTGGTTCACCCGATCACCGTTGCCCTCGTGCCCGTGGCCAACGTCAGCGAGCCGAACAACGGCGGTGGGAGAGGTGGCGCTGCACCGGTTTTCGCCTCCGGCCACAATGTGGCGGGCGTCAGCGTTGCGGTCACAGATGACGCCCGCGAGCGATGTGTATATGATGTGCGCATCAGGGTCATCGTCCATGCGCACCACCGTCGACCTCCCGGAGCCACTCCTCGATGAGGTCCAGGCAGTCACGCAAGCGTCCACGCGGCGTGAGGCCCTCGTGATCGCCCTGGAGGACTACCTCCGGCGCCAGAAGCTCCGGGCCGTCATCGCCGCGGCCGGCGACCTCGACCTCGACGTGCGCGCTCTCCGAAGCGCAGACCGGCAGCGTTCCCGTGGCTGATGTTCTGGTGGACACGTCGGTGTGGGTCGACTTCTTCCGACGCTCCGCGCGCTCCCCGTGGCGCCCGCGCCTGGTCGAGTTGCTCGAACGCGGCGCGGTGGTCATCGTCGATCCGGTCGTCGCCGAGCTGCTTTATGTTGCGCGTTCCGAGCGCGAGCAGACCGTCATCCGGCAACTCGCGGAGAGCGTGCGGCGGCCGGAGCTTGATCTGGAGGTCTGGCTCGCCGCCGGGGGCCTCGGACACCAGTGGCGCGCACGCGGCGTCACCCTGGCCCTCGTTGATTGCTTGCTGGCGGCCGTCGCCCACCGGGAGTCCATCGCGTTGTGGACACTCGATGAGGACTTCGCTCCCCTGTTCACCGCCGGGACCATTGCCAGGTTCGACCCTTCCGAGCCGTAGCCGGCTGTCGACTGCCGTCGCTCAACCCTCGTCGCAGCACGCTCCGGCGAAGCTCAGCACGGGGTCGCCGGGCTGCATCCGCGCGGCTCAGCCACCGTCGTCCGCCCGGCGCCCGAGTCGCCCTGCCGATGTGTCAGCGCATGTGTCGCCGTGTATCAACGGATCACCGGTGTCCCGGGCACTGTCCACCCTCAGTGAGTTGAACGCCGGAACTGCAGCGGTGCGGCGTGACCGCTCAGTCGTCGTTGCACTCGCGCCGGCTCGAGCAGTGGTGAGCGAGCGCACGGGCTATGAGCGATCATGCCGCTCGCATTCCTCCTCGCGAAACTCTTGGCGTACGCCGGGCCCGATCCGGACACGGGCGCGATCGGTGACACCGACACCGACACCGACACCGACAGCGACAGCGACAGCGACAGCGACAGCGACAGCGACTCGGTCTGGTCGAGCGTCACCGACACCTACGTCACCTACCAGATTCAGTTCGACGTCGCGGTCCAGGACAGCGAGCACTACGACTGCAACATGGTCTACGTGGGCCCCGGCTATACGGCGGATTCGCTCGACGGGCTCCGCCTCACCCTGACGGGGAGTGGTCGATCATCTCGACGAGTTGCCCGGACCGCTACCTGACGACGCTGTGGCTCCCGTCCGACGGAACGGCCTTTCATACGTTCCTCCTGTCGGACCCCTCGACGCTGGATCAGTGGTGCGTCCACGATTCGGCCGACGCCTGGGAGTGGCGATGGGCCCGGACGTGAACTACACCGCGGAGACGGCAGGAAACGAAGCGGGCCTGACGCTCACCCACCTCGTCCGGTTCACCTTCAGCGGGTGGTGAGCGCGGCGGCGACGCGTTCCCGGCGCGAAGGTGAGATGGAAGGCGTTCATGGTTGCCGCGAAAGCAAACGCCGGGCCGACCTACGAAGCTGCATTTTCCAGCCTTGCTGACGGACATCCGTCACTTCAACACCCCGTAGAAGGTGAAGGCATGATGGCCATGCTACGTCGAGTGAATGCTGATCTTAGCCACCCTTGCCCTCGCCGCGCCGGGTTTTGACTTCGCCGAGCGGGCGCCACGCACCGCCCCCCTGCGGGTGGGGGTGATCGCGGGCCCCACGGGCGGCGCGGTCGACCTCTCCCCGCAATACCGCGAGTTCGGAATCCGCTACGTGCGGAACAACGACTACTTCGACGACCGCCTCGACATCGAGGGCATCCTCGACTGCGGCGGGAGCACCTACCCCTCCTGGAGTGGCTGTGATGCAACGAACGAGCGTCACTACCACTGGGAAGCCTCCGACGCGCTGATGTCCACGTTCAAAAGCGGCGGGTTCGAACCCATGCTCCGGCTTGGCGGCGAGTGGCAGAACCGGAGTCGAAAACACGACTTCAAAGGCCCGCAGGACAGCACGCAGGAGGAGAACTGGACGATCGCCGCCACGAAGGTCGCCGTTCGTTACCGGCACCAGTACGTCTACGCCGACATCTGGACCGAATTTCCCGGCGTACAATTCTGGGACAGGAGTGCCGCCGACTTCTACCCCTTTTGGGTGAAGGCGTACCGGAGCGTGAAGGCCGCGGTGCCCGAGGCTCGTGTGGGCGGGCCCGGTTTCGCCATGAAGGCGACCAAATCCCTCATCACGGGAGGCAAACAGCGCCTCGCCGAACAGTTCCTCACCACGCTCTACCGCGAGGGGGTCCGCCCGGACTGGATCGGCTGGCACATCTTCTCCAGCGATCCCACAGAGTATGCGGCCGCCGGCAAGGCGTACCGCCGGCTCTTGGACGGAACGGGCGAGTTTTCCCACGTCCCGTGGGCGCGCAGTGGGTTCTTCTTCGGCGTGGAGTTGGTCCTCGACGCGTTCGGCCACGGCCGCAAATCCGACGGACAGGCGCTGTCAGCTGAAGTGGAGGAGGAGCTGCTTTCGGGCGCGCGAGGCGCTTCGGCCACCGCCGCCGCATTCGTGGCCGTGAGCGAGACCGACACGACCCGGGCCTATTACTACCGTGGAAACGACCCCGGCACGGGTGCCGGCGGGGCCGGCGGGGGCGGCGGTGCACGCGGCGGCGAAGGCCTTGGCGGGGAGCGTAAGGGACCTCGCTTCGGCAAGGGGGATGGCGCCGCCGAGGGGAGCAAGGCCGGGGGCCGGCGCCCTGAGCTCGGTGGTGGGGGCGGTGGGGGCGGCGGGGCCGGCGGGGGCTCCGGCTCCGGCTGGCTGGGCATGTTCGCCCGCGACGGCTCGCCCAAGCTGATCGCGTCGGTGGTGCGCCTCTGGGTTCGCATGGGTGACGAGTTCCCCAAGCAGGTCGCCGTCAGCGACCCCGGCGGGAACGGCATCTGGGCGGTGGCGGCCACGGGCTCGGCGGGCACAGCCGTATTCCTCACCAACTATTCAGACCGTTCGATCACCGTGAACCTGGCCGACGTCCCGGGTCGCGGAACCTCGAAGTCGGCGACCGTCCGACTCGTAGACGAAGCCCACGACGGAATGACGGCCAGCAGCGTCCCTGTGGGGAGCCTGGAGATGGCTCCGTGGCAAGTCGGCATGGTGGTCTTCCCCAGTGGAGCCCCGTGACGGTGCTGCTCCTAGTCGCCTGCACGGGCGACGGAGCCACCAACGAGGGGCTCTCCCTCGGCACGCTATCCGCCGAGCCCGACGTCGCCTTTCCAACCGTCTTCGCTGTTTCCTGGGAGGACTCCCTCGAAGGCGTGGACCGCTTCGTGGAGTACGGCCGCGAGGGCGAAGAATTCACTCGCCGCACCCACGTGCTCGATGGACCCTCGGGCCGCGTGATCGGCCTTACGGGCGGGCAGAGTTGGACCCTCCGAGCGGTAGCCGAGTCCGCCGACGGGGCGCGAGTGGAGTCCGAGTCGCTCACCGTAGAGGTCGAGGCGGCCCCCTCCGGACTGCCGCGCTTCGTGGAGCAGAGCGCCTCCGCCGCTCGCGGAAACGACCTGCAAGCCCTCACCTTCGTCTCCGTGATTCAGGACGGCAACGCCTGGTTGGCCGCTCTGGACGAAAATGGCGAATATGCGTGGTGGCACGAGTCGGAGAAGCACCGAGACATCGACGCCGTTCATCTGTCGGCCGACGGCGCCGGGCTCGTGTTCACCCACTTCGGCCCCTCCGGCGACGACGCCGGGATCGGCTACGTCCGTTTCGACGGCACCGAGACGAGCTACACCCCTGCCCCCGGTGGACACCACGACGCGGTGCAACGCGCCGACGGCACCCTGTACTACATTGGCAGCGAAATCACCGAGGACGCGGTGCTGGAAGACGGCCCCAGTACCGACGTCTCCACCGATACGATTCTCCGGATTTCTCCAGGCGCGTCCGCGCCGGAGCAACTTTTCGGATTTCCTCAAGGCTACCCGTACCCGCTCTGGCGTCCCTGCACCCACTTCGACCAAGAAAAGGCGGGCGGCGGACACGACTTCAGCCACACCAACTCGGTGATGATCGATGAGGCGGCAGGGGAGCTCTTGTTCATGTCCAAGAACCTCGATTCGCTCACCGCGATCGATCTCGAAACCGGCGAGTTTCTGTGGCAGATCGGCGGACGGTATTCCGATTATTCCGACGTCGCGGGCGACAACCCCGCGGACGATGCCGGGGCGTGGCAAGTGGACGGTCCCAACGCTACCTGGTGGAGCCATGGGCACATGTCGGACTACTGGGGCGAAGGGATGTTGGTGTTCGACAACGGCTACCATCACCTCAAACTTGTCTCGCGCGTGGTGGAGTACCGGATCGACCACGACGCGCGGACCCTCGAAAAGGTGCAGGAGTGGGAGTCTCCTGCGGGGGCCTTCAGCCCCGTCCTGGGCGACGCCCAGCGGTTGCCAAACGGAAACCGGCTCCTCGCCTACATGCTGGAGGGCCGCGTGACTGAGGTGACGACCGACGGCGACGTCGTCTGGGATGCGGTGCTCGAACTGGGTGCAGGCGTGGGCCGCATCACGCACGTTCCCGACGTGTACGCGGGGCTGGCGAAAGCTGCGCGCCGGCGCTAATCCCGCGCACCATGGCCACCGGTCTCCTCGCCCTCCTCGACGACATCTCCAGCATCGCCGACGGCGTGGCCTCCCTCACCGCTGCCGCGGCCAAGAAGTCCAGCGGCATCGTCACCGACGACATGGCGGTCACGGCCGAGCAGGCGGTCGGAATCCGACGGGAGCGGGAGCTCCCCGTGGTGTGGGCTGTCGCGAAAGGCTCGATGCGCAACAAAGCGCTGTTCCTCGTGCCCGCGGCACTCGCGCTCACTGCTGTGGCCCCCTGGGCGATCACTCCGCTCTTGATGGTGGGCGGCACCTACCTCGCCTACGAAGGCTTCGAAAAGGTGTTGCACTGGGGCCAGCCGGCCAGCGCCCGCGACGACGACCACCACGACGAGGCCCTCGATCCCGAGGAGTTCGAACGAGGCCGAATCGCCGGTGCCGTGCGCACCGACTTCATCCTCAGCGCCGAGATCATCGCGATCTCGTTGGGTGTGGTGGAGCAGGCGCCCTTTCTGTCTCAGGTCGTGGCGCTCTACGCGATTTCGGTCGTGATGACCGTGGGCGTGTACGGCGTAGTGGCGGGACTGGTGAAGATCGACGACCTGGGCGAACTCCTCGTGAAGAAGGGCGGGCCGCGTGCCCGTCTCGGCCTAGCCATCGTGCAGGCCGCACCGTGGCTGATGAAGGGGATATCAATCGTGGGAACGGTGGCGATGATGATGGTGGGCGGCCACATCCTCATCGAAGGCATTCCCCCGCTCCACCGCTTTGAGCAGGACCTCCTGCACCCGCTGCCGGCGTACACGCTCTGGTCCTCGCTCGCGGGAATCGCCATGGGCGCAGTGGCGGGCGCAGTGGTGACCGGCCTTTTGGCGCTGTGGTCACGGATTCGCCGGCGTGCGTGACGTGCTCGGCGAGCTCCTGCACCAGCTCCGGCTGGAGCGCATCGAGGAGCGGATCTTCCGGGGCCAGAGCCAGGACCTCGGCTGGGGCGTGGTGTTTGGGGGCCAGGTGTTGGGGCAGGCCCTTTCAGCGGCGGCCCAAACGGTGCCGGCCGAGCGCCATGTGCATTCCATGCACGCATACTTTCTCCGGCAAGGAAACGCCCGCGCGCCGATCGTGTACGAGGTGGAGGTGGCGCGGGATGGGTCGAGCTTCACCACCCGGCGGGTCGTCGCCGTTCAGCACGGGCAGCCGATCTTCATCCTGAACGCCAGTTTTCAGGCCGAAGAGGCCGGGTACGACCACGCCGAGCCCGCCCCCCTCGACGTGCCGGGGCCGGAAGGACTGCTCAGCGAACAGCAGCTCGCCGAGCAGGTGGTTGATCAGATCCCTGAGCCGCTGCGGGTCATGGCGCTCGCCGACCGCCCGATCGAGATCCGCCCGGTCACCAAGTGGAACCTCCTCAAGCCCACCAAGCTCCCTCCGCGTCGGCAACTCTGGTACCGCGCCGCAGCCCGCTTGCCCGACGACCCCGCAGTGCACCGCTACCTGCTCGCCTACGCCAGCGACTTCAACTTCCTTCCCACGGCGATGATGCCCCACGGAGTGAGCTGGGTGACGCCGGGCATGCAGGTGGCCAGCCTCGACCACGCGATGTGGTTCCACCGTCCGTTCCGCTTCGACGAATGGCTGCTCTACGATGTGGAGAGCCCGTCTGCGAGCGGCGCTCGCGGCCTCGTACTGGGCCGTTTTTACACCCGAGCCGGCGAGCTGGTTGCTTCTGTCGCGCAAGAAGGGCTGATGCGCAATCGGGAGCTGCGGAAAACCGGCTGAGGCTTCAGGGCGTGCTGTCGCACACGTCGCCCACGCCGTCGCCGTCGCCGTCGGACTGGTCGGGCACCCAAGCGCCCGATGGGCTGAGCGAGGGGACGAGGCTGGTGGCAGGGGCTCCGGCGTCGAGGATGCGCACCGCCTGGCCCCAGCCGCCGCCCCAGTCCCGCACCTTCACGAGGAGCGTGTTCCAGCCCGCCACGGCCGCGACGTCCACCTGGAACTGATCGGCGTTCACCCCCTGACAGCTGCCCACGTCGAGCACGTGCGCGCCGTTCCACCACACGAACACCCCGTCGTCGGCGCCCAGCGAGAGGGTGAGCGTGCGGGCGTCCGCGCTCTGGAGGTACACGAGCGTGTAGGACTCGCGCGAAGGGGTCGCCCAGCCATAGCTAGGAAGGAAGTCATAATAGCCTGATGATAGCAGCGTGATCGTCCAAAATGTATCACCAGCCGGCTCACCCGCACCGACCGTGAGCGGGCCATCCTCGCCTACGAAGGCGAACTCGCTGGGGCGGCACTCCTCCGTGGTGGCACCGCCGGTAAAGGGGCCAGCGGCCAGCCACGTGGTGATGTACCCGTCGCTGGTGAGCGCAGGCGCGGGGGTGAGCGGGCCGTTCGAGAGGTCGGGGCAGTTGTCGGCGGCGTTGTCGAGGCCATCGCCGTCACGGTCGGCGTCGCACGTGTCGGGAATGTTGTCTCCATCGCCGTCATCGCCCGAGGAAGGGGCCCCGATGGCGAGCGGGTCGGGGGAGCTGAGCCCCACGGTGTAGTCGGGCACCACGGCCCCGTTGATGACGGACGCACAGACCGCCCACACCCCTCCTTCCACCCACCGGGCGCCGGGGGCAGCGAGCGGGTCGAGGTGGGAGCAGCCCGCTGCGTCGGGCGCCCCGGACGCGAGCATCAGCCCTCCGGGGGAATGAAGCGTGAGGCTGAGCGAGGCGGAGCACGGCGCGGACTCGACCAGCTCCACCGCACCACAGACCGGGGCCTCGATCGACCAACAGTCGACATCACCAGCGATCAGCGCGCCATTTCCTGCTCCGATGAGGGGCGTTGCGTTGACCCATGTGTCATTCGGCTCGACTTCCGGCGTGCCCACTTCCACGATGCAGGCCCCGTTGCAGCCATCGCCCCCGAACGGTCCGCCATCGTCACACTCTTCTCCGGGGTCGACTACCGCATCCCCGCAAGCTGCGAGCAAGCAATTCGTGCGACAGGCGCCCGCGACGGCATCGCTGTTGGCCGCCGAGTCGTCACACTCCTCGTCGGAGTCGATCACGCCATCGCCACAGGAGAACGGCGCGGCGGTTGCGGATGGTGAGGGGAGCGCGGTGTCACCTGCCTCTTCGGTGCAAGCGAGGAGAAACCATCCGAGAGGCGACATGCGCCGCAATGTAGCCCCTTCCGCTACGCGAGGAGCCGCCCCCACCCATGCAGGAGTCCACCCTGCCGGCTACCCCTCTCGTCCACTCCCGAGGCTCCTCCATGCGACTGCTCCTCCCCTTCTCGATCGCCGCCATCCTGGGCTGCGCAGGGCTCGCCGGTGCCGAGGGCGCCAACCCCGGAGAATGCCTCGACGGGATCGACAACGACGGCGACGGAATTGCCGACTGTGTCGACACCGATTGCGTAGACGCCGCCGAGTGCGGAGGCGGAGTCGTTGACACCGACGCCGACAGCGACACAGACAGTGACTCCGACACCGACGCCGACGCCGACCCCGCCTTCCAAGTTCTTTGGGATTCCAAGTTCGTCAGCCTGTCGATCGACGGGGGAAGCGGCACCTACTCCTTCGGCATGGCCCAGCAGCAGGAGATGGGCTGGTATGGGGAGGACTGCATCGAGGGCCGCGAGGAGAATTCGGGGCCCTACGACATCTGCCACGATGAAGTGTCGAAGTCGGGCATCACCCTCGAAACCGTGGATTCGCCGCAGGACCTGGTGGCGAACGTCACTACCCTCATGAACGACACGATCGACAGCGCCGGCCACGTCGCCTACGTCTTCATCGCCAACGAGACCGACGACTGCTGGGTCTCCAACGATGCCGAAGGCGACTACGACGACTTCGGCTGCACCGAGGTCGACTGAATCCGGGATAGGCCGCACCGATGCTCCTCGCCCTCCTAATCGCCTGCCCGGCCACCGAGCCCGACGACTCCGGCAAGGCAGACTCCGCCCTCTCCGATGACTCGGGAGATACCGGGGAGGACACCGCGGCCTTCGATGAGAACTGCTTCGCGCAAGTGATGAAGAGCCAGGTGGTGTGCGAGTGCCCCGAGTTGAGCTTCGACTGGAGCGGCTTGAAAGGGGACAGCGCGGGCGCCGACTTTGGCCCCGAAGACGTGAAGGTGATCCACTGGTACATCTTCGAGATGCCGGTGAGCAGCATCAACGGCGCCCTCTGTGCAGGCGGCGAGGGGGGTTCGACCGCCTTCGCGACGGGCGCGACTGCCGGGGATGTGATCGACGCCGGGGGCACCAGCGCTACCGTAGACGTGGGCGCTTGGACCAGGCAGACCGGCGTGATCGCGTTCTACGACGTCGACGCCGCCGACGGCGCCGACCTCTGGCCCCGCGCCGCCGGGGTGTTCACCTTCGACGACGCCGCAACCAGCAACGAGGTGGTGATCGAGGGGCGCGGCGACGTGTACACGGCGCCGTAGCTAGGCACTCGCTCCGGCCCCTGCCCCCCTGCCAGCCGCTGCGCTACACTCCGGCGCGATGCTGCTGCTCGCCGCGCTCGCCCTTGCCGACGACACCCTCTTCCTTGGGGAGGGCCCCGAGCGCACACAGTTGAGCGACCTCCTGGCCAGCGGCAGCGTCGTCGGGCGCTCCGGCGGCATCGTCGGCCAGCTCCGTGAGGGCGCCGTTCTTCCCCGGATTCCGGGCCTCGTGGCCATAGATGAGCTGCGCGAGGGGGTGGTGCGGCTCCACCTCCGCCCCGGCAGCGACGATCTCGGGATCGCCCGCACCCTCCACGACAACGACGCGTTCCTGTGGGTCCACCCCGACCTCCTGCTCAACCTCGTGCCCCACCGCGTGCCGAACGACCCCCTGTTCGCCGACCAGTGGCACCACGACAACACCGGGCAGGGCGGGCGCACCGCGGGCGTGGACATCAACGGTCCCGCAGCGTGGGACCTCGCAACCGGCGCGGGGGTGATCATCGCGGTGGTGGACTCCGGTGTGCAGCTTGACCATCCGGACCTTGTCGTCACCAGCGGCCCGGACTTCGTGGACGACGACGACGACGCCTCCCCGGGTGCCGACTCCTCCGGCCCGCACGGCACGGGCGTGGCGGGAATCGCTGCGGCGCGGGGCGACGACGGAGACGGGCTGGCCGGGGTGGCGTGGGAGGCCGAGGTGTACGCGGTGCGGCTCATCGGCGGCAGCACCACCACGAGCGACCTCTACGAAGCGTTCACCCGCTCGGTGGATGCCGGAGCGGGTGTACTCAACAACTCTTGGGGGTTCGGGGGCTGCGGGAGCGTGGGGGATTCCGCCATATTTTCCATGATGTTCAACTATGCGGAACGGAAGGGGCGGGGCGGACTCGGCTCCGTCGTAGTGTTTTCGGCCGGAAATGACGGCTGCGACAACTCCGACGACCCCATGCTGAGCAATGAGGCCGCCGTGGTCGTGGCCGCGCTGGAGTGGTGGGACGAACGGGCGTCGTACAGCAACTGGGGAGACGACGTGAGCATCGCCGCGCCCACCGCACTCCTGACGACGGACATCACCCCCGGGGGCTACGGAAGTTACGGAAGCGACGACGCGTACTACGACGGATTTTCCGGGACGAGCGGCGCCGCCCCCGTGGTGAGCGGGGTGGTGGCGCTCATGCTGGAAGCCAACCCTCGCGCCACATCCGAGCAGGTGCGGGACGTACTTTGTCAGACGGCCACACGTAACGATCTGGCCGGCGCGGGTTGGGACGCAGCCGGACGGAGCCCGTATTACGGCTGCGGGCGCATCGACGCCGCCGCCGCCGTCGCCACAATCGCCGACGTCGCCCCCGAAGCCCCCGTTCCGCGACTCGGACGAGACAGGGTGTTCGCCGACCACGTCCTGCTCGCGTGGGAGGCCGCCGCCGATGCAGACGGCGATGTCGTGGGGTACGCCGTGGAGTGGTGGCTGGATGCCGACGACGAGCACGCCCAGACGCTCAACCTGACCGACGAACTCGTCGATCTCAGCGGCACCTTCACGGTGGATGACCATGTTGCATGGCGCGTGTCCGCACTGGATCCGTGGGGAAGCGGCCCGTGGAGCGACGAGTCCCGATTCGTTGTCGTGGAGCCGGAGGAGGTGGAGGTCCCCGCCACCGACACGGGCGCGGCCTCGCCGCGGGGCTGCAGCAGCACCGGAGCGGGGAGTGTCCCCCTCGCGGCGCTGCTGCTCTCCGCCGCGCTGGCGCGGCGGCGCGCGCGCTGAGCGTGCAAAAGCCCGTCGAACTGGTGGCCATCGCGCCGCCGCCGCCGCACCAGCGGGTCGCCCGCGCCGCCCGCTTCGCGGGCGAGGGCGGGCGGCGCGACCGCTACTCGCTGCCCGATGAGCTCCACTCGGCGAGCCCGATCGGGTATCGCACCCGCCCATCCCTGAGCGTGTCCGAAGCCGCCGCGGCCAGCGCGCTCCTGTCCCTCGCCCCCCCGGACCGCTTCGTGGCCGGACCGCCCCCCACTGAATCGGAGCTGTTCGAGGAGGCGTCGCTCGGCGTCCTCAGCTCGCGCCAATCCACCAACTACCTCGGCCACCGCCAAGCCACCCTCGGTCCCGACGACTCCGCCGCGCTCGCCGAGCTGCTGGAACAGCTCCCGGGCCACGAACGGCCGGTACTCCGCGGCGCGGCCTACACCCACGTCGCGTTCACGCGCCCCTACCGCACCGCGTTCACCTTCTTGCTCACCTTCGTCGGGCACGCGCCCTTCGCCTCGCTGTTCACCGTGCCCCTGCGGGCCTGGAACAAGCGGTTTCACCTCGCCGACGACATTCCCAGTGTCGGCTACCTTCAGCACCTCCACGTCGGCATTTGGGCCGACGCCGCCGAACGAGCCGCGCTCCTCGCTTCGGCCGGAACACGCCGCGCCAACGTGCTGATGCGCGCCTTCTCGGGGCCTTCCGCCCAGGCTGCCGGCGCGAGCGTGATCGAACGCATCGAAGCGCTGGCGGGGCTCTCGGCCACCGATCGTGCAGCAGGCTGGCGGGTGGCTTTCGTGGCTCAGGTGGGCGCGAGCGACTCGCCCTCGCCGATCGATGCACCGACGTGTCGAAAGCTGGGTGCCACCCTAGTCGCCCTGCGATCCGAGCGCATCCAGCCTGGCGTGAACGCCGAAGAGAAGGCTCCTGCCCAGTACCAGTCGCGCCAGGACATGGACGTGCCGGATCCCCTCACGGAGATGGCCGGCCGGGCCGCCTACAACGCCTTCTGTCATTGGACTGGTGTAGACCGCGAGCTCGCGAAAGGCCTGCTCCTGCTCGAGCGAATCGACGTCCTCACCGATGGCGGGAAGGAGCGTCTGCGCGGCGTGCGTAAGGACCTTGAGGACATCACTGACCGGCTCGTGGCCGCGATTCCGCTCTGGGCGGACCTCCCCACCCTGCGCGCGCTGAGCAAGAACGCGATGCGGGGGAAGAAGGCATTCGCGCTCGCGGGGCAACGCATCTACGTGGGGGGGCTGGCCCGCGAAGAGGTCGAAGCCGCCGGGCTCGATTTCACCCATGCCGTGAGGGCCTTCGGCGCCGCCGCCAGCCGGTCCGCGTTGGTGTGCGAGCTCTCCGGCTGCCTCGAGATCGCCGAGGGCTGCGACCTCATGGCGGGCATCTGCCTGATGGCCGGCCCTGTAAACCAAAACGACATTGGCAAGCAGTTCTACGGCTACGCCGACCTCTTGCAGGGCGCCTTCCCCGAGCGCAATCCCACTTCGCTGCTGGTGTGGACCTTGAAGGCCAAGACGGTGGCCGACCCGATCGGCAACGAAGAGCAGCTGCTCAACGACCGCCGCAAGGGCGCGCTCGTAGACCTCCGCCCCGCACCGCACGAGGTGGCATGGCTGCGCGTGGAAGGGAAGTCGCAGCCGCTCCGGCGGCGCGACGGGCGGGTGAACGCCGAGCGCGCCTTCGCGGACCAGGACAACTTCGTCCGGGACGACGAGGGGCGCGAGATTCCCGGCAATCGGGGCTCCGCGTGGCCACTCGCCTGGTCGAAGGAGCACCCATGGTCCCGGTGATGGAGTTTGACACCCCGCCGGCCACGTCGATGTTCGCCATCGCCACGAAACGGGGCGGCGCACTGCCGGCCGACGGGCAAATCCCGCACATCGAGGCTCGTGCGAGCAGGCTCGAACGCCCACTCGCCGCCTACGCACGCGTGTGCGGCTTTCCGGCGACGACCCGGCTCCCGCTCACGTTCCCCGATCTGCTCGCCCGGGGGCTGCACCTCGCCGTGCTCACCCACCCTGCCTTTCCGCTGCGGCTGATGGGGATTCTCCACACCGGCCAACGCATCGAGAGCCTACGGGCCATCGACGCGCAGGAGCCGCTCTCCGCGCGGGCATGGGTGTCGGGGCCGCGACCGGCCCGGCGCGGCGGCGAGTTCGACCTGCACAGCGAAGTTTTCGCGGGCGCAGAGTGTGTGTGGCGCGCCACCACCACGATCCTCTCCCGTGCCCTCGCCGGCGACGGGCAAAAGCGGCCAGCGGCACAGCCGACCCCCTTCTCCCCGAGCCGCTCCACGGTGTGGTCGCTGCCGGCCGACCTCGGGCGCCGCTACGCCGAGGTGAGCGGCGATCACAATCCCGTGCACCTCTGGCCGCTCACGGCGCGCCCCTTCGGCTTCAAGCGGCCCATCGCGCACGGTTGGTGGGCGCTGGCCCGCGCCCTCGCCGAGCTCGACGCCGACGTGCCCGAAGCCTGCGTGCTGACCGCACGCTTTCACGCGCCGCTCCCCTTGCCGGGCCGCGTATCGTTCACGTCGGGGCGAGAAGCCAACGGCGCCCTGCGCTTCGAAGTGCGACGGAAGGAGCTCTGCCTCGCCGGAGTGATCAGTCCCGCATGAGGGGGGTTGCGTTCCCGTGGTAAGGGTCTCCAAGATCGCATGAAGCCCCTCCTGTTGTTCACCCTCGGCGCCTGCGCCCCGGACGGCGACTCCCTTGGCGATGCGCTCGATCTCGTGGTGGCCGCGAACGAGCGTGTTGGGAGCGTCGTGGAGCTCGGCGTCACAACCGAGGAGCCGACAACCCTTGAGGTGCTGTGGGGTGTCGGCGAACGGCGAGACCACAGCCTGGTCGTTGCCAACGCGGCCACCTCGCACCAGCTTCACCTCTACGGCCTCCCCTACGGCGTGGGCGCGGGCGTCAGCGTGACCGCGACGGCGGCCGACGGCACGACCAGCGCGGGAGCCGCCACCCTCGAAACCGGACACCTTCCCAGCAACTTTCCGGGGTTCAGCACGGGCGGCGCAGTCACCGCCTGGAGCGACGGCTACGCCCTCCTCAACACCGCAGGCTCGGCGAACTATGCGTTCATCCTCGATGGCGAAGGGCGAGTGGTGTGGGCTTGGGAGGTGGAGCTCGGGCCGCAGGAGCAGCTGATGCGAGCGCTCCTCGGCAACGACGGGGAGACGATGTACCTGCTCGTGGCCGGCCGTAGCGCAGAGGCCGCGCCGAAGAGCCGGGTCCTGCAAGTACCCCTGCACGGAGGCAGCGAAACCTCCCTCAGCTGGCCCTGGCTCGATCACGACATCGTGGACCTCGACGAGGGCACGCTCGGCGGCATCGTACGGGTGCAACAGGGCGAACTGTGGGGCGACGCCGTCGTGGAGCGAAACGCCGCAGGCGAGTTCCGCACCGCCTACTCCACATGGGACGATCCCCAGCTAGGCGATCCCGTGGCCAACTCCCCCGAAAATACCTGGACGCACATGGAGTCCTTGGACTGGGACGCAGACGCGGGCCTGTTCACGTTCCAGACCTACCTCACCGACCAGTTCGTACGCGTGCGGCGCAGCGACGGCGAGCCCGTGCTGCACCTCTACGGCGAAGGCAGCGACTACACGCCCGCCGAGGGCGAGACTCCGCTCCACGTGGCGCATCAGTTCGAAGTCTTGAGCCCCACCCGCTTCCTGCATTTCGAAAATGGTGGGACGGAACGCAGCGCCAGCCGAGCGGTGGAGTTCGAGATCGACGACGCCACGCACACCTACCGGGAGGTCTGGTCGCACACCAGCGACCCGCCGCTCTACGTCTACATCAAGGGCGACGTGCGACGCTTCGCCGACGGCACCACTCAGGTGATCTGGGCCACCGCCGGCCGAATCGAAGACGTCAACGCCGCCGGCGAAGTGGACTGGTGGCTGCAGCTTGACCTCGGGGCCGTGTTCACCTACGTGCAGCACATCGAACAGTTGGGCGCCAACTAGTTCGCCTATCCCTCGCCGGCCGCACCCGGATGGCGACGCACGAGCACGCGCGCCGGGGGCACGTTCAAGGGCACCGTGCGGCGTTGGACCACGAGCGGCTGCATCGCCTCCTCGATCGCCAGAATGCGCTCGATTCGTTCCCGTGTTTCGCCGGTCGTGAACGTGTTGAGCAACTCCCGCCCCATGACGTGCTCGAACATCACGAACGTTCCCTCGGGGGTGAGCAGTTCGAAGATGCGCGCGTAGATTCTGGCCACCATTTCGGCAGGGAAGTTGGCCAGTGGCAGCCCGCTCACCACATGGTGGTAGCGAATTCCAGGATCGAAATCTAGAATGCTGACCTGATGGATGTTGGGCGGCACCGTGGCGCCACCGAAACGCTCCCTCAAGGCGGTGCAGAATTCGGGGTTGAGCTCCACCACATCAAGCCTGTCGCCCGGCAGCATCCGGGCCACCAACTCCTCGGTGACTGGTCCCACCCCGGCACCGATCTCCAACACCCTCAGCGGGCCGTCGCGGTGCACCGAACTGAACACCGGCGCGACCATCGCCCGCGCGAGCCCCCGGCTCGACGGCCAGACCGCGCCCACCGTGGTGGACTGCTGAAGTGACTGCCGGAGGAACCGAAGCGGTGAGGGGGGCGCCATGAACCTTGCCGTCGTGGCATGTAGTGCGCTTCAGCGTGAACGTCACGGCCCCCGATACACGAAGCAACTACTGCCGACCCGCAGCTCGTCGCCGTTCTCCAGCCGCACGTGCACCACGCTGCGACCATTGACGTACATCGGAATGAGGAAGGAGCCGCGCCGCGCCGCAGCGCCCCCCGCTTCCGGCAGCACCGCTCCGGGGTCTAAGAAGGGAATCACCGCCGCCACGGGCAGATCGACGCCCAACCTGAGGCCCTCGCCCACCGAGTGGAGGTTGCCCTGCGCATCTTCGATCGAGGGCTCGGAAGGCGCGGGAGCCTCCTCGGAAGCCGGAGGCCGAGGCGTGGCACCCCGGCTCGGGTTGGTCTGCATGTCGCCGGCGTTCTCGGCATCGCCCCCGGCGCAAACGGGTTCATCACCGGACTCCTCGTCGCGGAAGGTGAGCTTGAACTTGCCCATCACCAACACGTCGCCGTCGGCGAGCCGGTGCTGCTCCACCGGGGCACCGTTCACCACGGTGCCGTTCGCGCTTCCATTGTCGGAGAGCACCCAAGCACCCTCTGCCCGTTCAACGAGCGCGTGCTTCCGGCTCACGTCCTCGTCGGGAAGCACCAGATCGGCGGTGTCGATCCGCCCGATGATGATCGCGTCGGTGACCAGCTTGTAGGCGCGGGTCGGTCGCCCCTCCTCCTCAATCAGAAACTGTGCCATCGCGCCTCCGTGGGGGGGGGAACCTATCCGACCATCCCCGCAACCGCTCGATCTGGGGGCGATGCCGCGGATCCCCCGAACGTATTACAATCAAAGCCGCTGAGGAACGTCGCTTGGCCTCCACCACAAGAAGGATATTCCACCCCCTCAAGAAAACCCCGTCGAAACCGACCAGTGCCGCGAGTCGAGAGGGAGCGCGTGGCGAACGCCAGAACCCCGCCCTGCGCGGGCGGCGGGCAAGCTCTGCAGTCCTCCCTCAGCCATACCGCCGGAGGTAAGTATCCCATAAAGTCCTCGCCCCTTCCCATCCTCGGTTTCTTGCTCATGGCCTGCGCCCCGAGTGGGCGCCAGCAAGAGGTGGCCGAACCGCTTGCAGTCGCCGCCGTACTGGACGCCTCCCCGATCCAGCCCGTGCCGGCCATCACCCAGCTCGACCCGGCACAGCTCGCCCTCGGTGAGCGCCTGTTCAATGACAAGGGCTTGTCGAAGGACGGTACGGTCGCGTGTGCGAGTTGCCACTCCTTAGAGACGGGCGGTGTCGATCGGATGAGAACCTCCATCGGCATCGGCGGCGCTGTCGGCCCGATCAACGCCCCGTCGGTGTTCAACTCGTCCCTCAATTTTGTCCAGTTCTGGAACGGACGTTCCGACTCGCTCGAAGACCAAGCGGGCGGGCCGCTGACGGCCGGCGCGGAGATGGGAAACACCTGGCCCGTCGCGCTGGCCACCCTTCGTGCCGACGCCAGCTACGTTTCCGAGTTCGGGAAGGCCTATCCCAGCGGCGTCACCGAGACGAACGTCCGCCACGCCATCGCAACCTTCGAGCGTTCCTTGGTCACGCCCGATGCGCCGTTCGATCGTTACCTCCGAGGCGACACCACCGCCCTCTCGGAACAAGCCGCCGCCGGGTATCAGAATTTCGTCGACTTCGGCTGCATCGCGTGCCACCAAGGGGCAGGCATCGGCGGCAACATGTACCAAAAGTTCGGCGTGATGGGTGACTACTTCTCCGACCGAGGCAACCCGACCGAAGTGGACTTGGGACGGTTCTTGGTGACGGGTGCGGAGGCCGACCGGCACGTGTTCAAGGTTCCAAGTCTGCGCAACGTCGATCGCACCGCGCCCTATTTCCACGACGGGTCGGCCGAAACGCTGGAGGATGCCATCGGCGTCATGGCGCGCTACCAGCTGGGAAGGAAACTGCAAGACGGCGACGTGGCCGAGCTCGCCGCGTTTCTCCGGTCGCTCACGGGCACGTATCAGGGGAGGTCATTGTGAACCGAAAGCTCATCGTCGCAGGCATCGTCGCCGCTCTGGCACTGCTCACCTGGTTGTGGGTGGGCGCCCGAAGCATCGACCCGGGCGAGCACGGCCGCTACACCTCGGTGCTGCGTGAGCTCCAGCGTCTCGACCGCACGCTGAATCAGGACGTGCTGCGCGCCCGCGTGCAGCTCATCAACACCTACGATCCCTTGGTGTCCACCGAAAGGGAAATCCGGGCCGCAAGGGTACGACTAACCAACGCCCCTTCGTTCGTTGGCGGCGACGCGGCCGCCGCGCTCACGGCAGAGATCAGCGACTACGGAAAGTCGATGACCGACAAGCAGGCGTTGGTCGAGTCCTTCAAAACGCGCGGGGCCGTGTTGAAGAACTCGCTCCGCTACCTGCCCACCCTCGCGACGGAAGTGGCGCGCGAGGCCGACTCCGCGAACCCCGCGATCGCGGGGGACGTCCGGGCACTCCTCGTCAGCGTGCTGGTGTACAACCTCACGTCCGACGAGTCCCTCGCCCCCAAAATCACTGGCGCCGCCGACTCACTTCAGGCCCGGTCCGGCACCCTTTCCCCCGTCACGGCCGACAGCCTCACGCTCCTGCTCGCGCACGTGCGCAGCGTGGTCGCCACCAAGCCCGAAGTGGACCGGATCGTTCGCGGGATCTTCGACGCACCCGTGGTCAAGGGCGAGGAGCGGACCACCCGCGCCTACCTCGCCGCGTACTCCCAAGCCGAGACCCGCGCAGGCGGCTACCGAGGCGCGCTGTTCGCCACCTCTGTGCTGCTGGCCGCCCTGGTGGCGTGGGCGTTCACCCGCCTCAGCCGGGCCCTCGCCGATGTCTCCGCCGCGAACGCCTTCCTAGAGCAGCGCGTCGCGGAGCGCACCGCCTCACTCGACTCGCGGAACCGGGCGATGGGGCTGGTGCTCGACAACGTGGAAGAGGGTTTGGTCACGATCGAGCCTTCGGGCCACTTTGCCGCGGAGCGCTCACCGTGGATCGATCATTGGGTGCCGCCCTCCATGGTGGGCCCGCGCCCGCTGTTGTGGGATTGGGCGGCCGCCATTGACCCGAAGGCAGCCAAGTGGCTGCAACTCTCCTGGGAAGACCTGTTCAGCGGCATGTTGCCCTTCGAGGTGGTGGTCGACCAACTTCCGAAGCACATCGCCGACTCACGCCGCCACTACGCCTTGGAGTATCGGCCCATCCGGTCGGGAGGGCCGGACATCGACGGCGTCCTCCTCGTGGTCCGGGATGTGACGGAGCGCGTGGCCGCGGAGAAGGCTGAGGGCGAGGCCCGCGATCTCATGGCCGCCGTGCAGCAGATCGTGGCTGATCGAGAGGCGTTCGTCGACTTCATGAACGACACCGCCGCGATCGTCGAGCGGGTGGGGAACCCGGCCGCTTCGAGTACCACCACGTTCCGCGAGGTGCACACGCTCAAGGGCAACACGGGCATGTACGGGCTCACGACGCTGTCGGGCGCTTGCCACGCCGTGGAAGCTCGCCTGCTGGAGGAACGAGATCTCACCCCGGAGGATCGCGAGTCGCTCTGTCGCCTCTGGGGCGGCTTCGCCGAACGGGTGGAGAAAATCCTCGGCGATCGCGGTGAAGGGAAGCTTGAGGTGCGGCCAGAGGAGTTTGAACAGCTGGTTGCCGCCGTTGCCAAAGGCGTGCCGAAGGCCGAGGTACTGCGGCTGCTCACGCGACTGCAACGCGAGCCCGCTGAGCGCAGGTTCGAGCGCTTCGCGGCAGAGGCACGCGCGCTCGCCGTGCGGCTCGGAAAGCCGGAGGTGGCGATCCGCGTGAGCGGGAAGGGGGTCTGGTTCGACCGCAAGCGGTTCGCCCCGTTCTGGTCGGCCTTTGTCCATGCGCTGCGGAACGCGGTCGACCACGGAATTGAAGTCTCGACCGAGGATCGTGTGGCGGCCGGGAAGCCGACCACGGCAGAGCTGCACCTCTCCGCGACGGAAGACGCCGAAGGGATTGTCGTGTCGCTGTCCGACGACGGGCGCGGCATCGACTGGGAGCGGATTCAGGCTCAGGCGCGAAAGATGGGGCTGCCGTCCGACACCCAGCACGACTTGCTCGCAGCCATGTTCGCCGACGGCCTGACCACGTACGAAGAGGCGACAGAGATTTCGGGGCGCGGCATCGGGATGGCCGCGGTCCGCAGCGCGGCGACGGCGATCGGCGGTCACCTCGACATTCACACCGAAGCCGGGCGCGGCACCACGCTGCGCTTTCGCTTTCCCCCCGCGGAGGCGTAGCCAGTCCGCCCAAGGACTGGCTACGCCGACGGCCTAAGCCCTCGCCTTCCCATGGGAGAACAAGATCTCCTTGGCCTGCGCGTCGTGCGGCTGGCGAAGCTCCTTGCCGACCGCGCGCCCACGGGCCACCGCGGGCCTTGCGGCCACCTCCTGAAACCAGCGCGCGAGGTGTGGGGTGGCCGCGAGCTCCTGCCCCTGCAGGGCCGCCGGAACGATCCACGGAAAAATCGCCATGTCCGCGATCGAATACTCGCCCGCAACGAACGGCCGATCCGCCAGTCGACGGTCCAGTACGCCGTACAGCCGAGCAACCTCGCCCGTGTAGCGGTCGATGCCGTACGGAATGGGCTCCGGCGCGTACTGGCGAAAGTGGTGGGCCTGGCCCGCCATCGGGCCGAGCCCTCCCACCTGCCAGAACAGCCATTGGAGCACCTCCACGCGCTCCGCATGCTCTGTTGGTAAGAACCGCCCCTCTCGCTCGGCGAGGTACAACAGGATCGCCCCGCTTTCGAACACGGAGATCCCGCGCTCTTCGTCTACCAAGGCGGGAATGCGGTTGTTGGGGTTCTTCTTGAGGAATTCCGGGTGGAACTGCTCCCCACGCCCGATGTTCACGGGGTGGAAGGCATAGGGAAGGCCCAACTCTTCGAGGGCGATCGTCACCTTGATGCCGTTGGGCGTAGGCCAGGAGTAGAGCTGGAGCATCAAGGGCTCCGACGCGGCGCCGCAAGGCGAAAGTACCGCTCCACGCTGCGGTCTGGATCCGCCAAGACACGGGTGGGGCCGGGCACAAAACCTTCGGACATGTACAGGCGGTGCGCAGAGCGGAACCGGACGTCGCTCCACAGTTCGGTCCATGCGAAGTCGCCCCAAGCCATGCAATGGCGAAGGAGACCGCGCGCAAGACCGGAGCGGCGGCCGCGCGGGGCCACGTACATCCGCTTCACCACCCGAGCCGCCCCGCCCGGCGCGACCGCTCCGGTGGCCACGATGCCCAGCGCGTCTTCGACGACCCAGAACGCCCCCGACGCATAACTTTCGCCCACGCTCCGAAGGTCGTCTTCGAAGTCGAGGTCGAACTCCAAAAGGAACTCCTCATAGATCTGCCGGATGTGGCCCACGATGTTGTCGGTGGGGAGCGCACGACGAATACGAGACCCGGGAGGCGGCTGCCACAGCCCTGCGGGGGCTGGATACACTTGGGCCATGCTGCTCCTGTGGCTTACGACCTCAAGCGCCAACGCGCCCGGCCTCCCCGGCTGGATAACCCGCGGCGACGCGGCGGCGGCTTCGCTGTCGCTCGCGGCGGGAGCGCTCGCACAGACGGCGGCCGAGGTTGCCGAGAGCGGGCGAGCCCAGCGTTTCCCCGAGCTCCACGCGCAGGCCGCGGACTTGCTGAAACGCGCCGGCGCTCTCAAGTCTGCGGTAGCGGAGGAGCCCTGACGGCTGACCGCCTACAGTTCTTCCTCGTCCTCGAGGCCGAACTTCGCTTCCGGCAGCGAAGGGTCGCAGAACACGATGTACCACTTCTGGCCGGCAAACTTTGAGTCCTCGGCAAGCCACTCCGACCAACGCGGCAACTCCGGGTCCTTGCCCTTCTCCTCCACTCGCACCAAGCGGGGCTGGGCTTGGCGGCTGCCGACACACTGCTTGAAGCGGGCCGCCCGCTTGCTGTCCATCGCGGCTTGAATCTCGCCGCGACACGTCTCCATCCGCTTCCGATTTCCCTTTTCGCACACAGTCAGCACCACCGTGGAGCGGAAGCTCTCCCAACGGGCATCCACGGTCTCTCCCTGAGCCACGCGCGTTTCTTCACGGGCCTCGCGCGTTTCCGACTGACTGACGGTGAGCTCGCCCTCTAGGCGACGCTGCTCGGCTTGCGCCTCATCGAGTTGCACCTGCAGCTCCGTGAGTTCCGCTTGGCGGGCCTCCAGCTCCTTCTTCAGCGCGGCAGACTGCCCCTTCGCCTTCTTTACCTTCAGCTCGAGGAGCTTGACCTCATCGCCCTTCTTGGCCACATCGCCCTCGAGGGTCGTGACCTTGGCGGTAGCGCTCTCCAGCTCGGAACGCTGCGCTTCGTCGGTGCGGGCCGCTTCAGCGAGCATGGCCGCGTACTTGGCCTCAGCCGCGTCGAGCTGTCGGATCAGCTCCGCGCGCGAGAGGCTCCCCTCGGCCCGCGCTAGCGTTTCGGGATCGTTCGCGTACTCGATCGCCTGCGCCCCGAGCACCCCGAGCACCGCCCCAAGGGCCAGCGCGACGCCGTGGGTGACCACCTGCATGAGGCAACCCGTCGCCCGCCCACCGGCGCCCACCTCTTCGTCCATCTCCGACATCCCAGCTCCAAGGATTGCAGCCGCTATCACGATTGTCGTTGCGACGAGGCGACGAAGCCGCGAAGCCACCAAGCCGGGCACCGCTGTCGCGGGTGGCGGACCCACCGCCGGGTTGAATATCTGTGATTTCAGCTACTTGGGGCACATGGCACACTTCCTGCACTACAGCTGGGCACACCTGGATTCTCCATGCGTTCGATTCTCTTCTCCGCCTCTTCCCTCCTCTTTCTGCTCGGCTGCCCCACGGCAGTGATCGTGGACCCGCCGGCGGTGACCCCCGCCGTCAAGCTCGCCTCCGGCAGCTATGGCGTAGTGGTGACCGACGTGGTCGCGCTGGAGTGCGGCGAGGCCCGCGCCGAGGACCTCTTCGGCATGCAGCTCTCCATGGAATTGACTCTGGCGAGAGGGGGCCACGCCGAAGCAGTCCTCGCCGGAACCTACCTCGTCGGCGCGATGTCCGGCGGGGTGCTGGAGCTCGATAGCGAGGAGAGGGACGACCGCAGCAAGGAGGTTCCTGGCGAAGACTCGCAGTACCCGGACTCGCCCGACTGCGCCGAAGAGACCGAAGTGGACGAGGCGGACGAGGACGTCGAGGACGTCGAGGACCCCGACGTCGAGGGCGGAGGGGGTGGCGGCGGCCGGCGCGGCTGCGGCGGGGGAAAGCGCCCGGACTCCAACCACCGCTTCAGCACCACCAGTCTCGAGATCGTAGCGAGCCGCACCGACCACGGGCAGGGCTTTCTGGCCTACAGCGACGGCCTGTGCCGCCTTGAGGTTGCGGTGGAGGTCCAGGCGCTCGACTCCGGGGACGGAACGGTTCCCGTAGACACCACCGAACCCGCATCGGAACCCGATTGTGAAGACGACGTGGACAGCCCGGACGGCGGAGCCCCGGACTGCGGCTGACCCCCCGGTCGGCGGCGCACGCGCTGGGATAGGCGCCCGCATGGTCTACGCCTTCATCTTCGCAGTGTGCCTGCCCTTCGTCGTCCGGATGAACGAGTCACTGTCCCGGGTCATTGGTCATCTGGCCGGTGCCTGGGCGGTGCACGCTGTGGGCGCGGTGTTCGGGCTCCTGTGCATGTTGCCCTTCGCGGGGCGCAGCTGGCCGGGGGCCGTTGCCAGCGCACCGTGGTGGTCCTGGCTGGGGGGCGTGATCGGCTGCGGGATGGTGCTCTTGGCGAACCGCGCCGTCTCCTCCTTGGGCGTGGCGGGGTTC
>CANKOI010000022.1 GCA_947484175.1 Deltaproteobacteria bacterium | reverse complement strand
GTTGGCCAGCTCCCTGAGCACGGAGGCGCGGCCGGGCAGGTCCTTCAGCAGCTCGCGACCCACCAGCGCCTCCTGCAGTGCGCGGCGCGCCGCGGGGTACTCGCGCGCTGCGGAGTGCACCACGCCACACTGCTGCAGCGCGTCGATCTCGGCCGCGCGGTTCTTCGCCGAGCGGGCCATCTCGAGGCCGGTGCGCGCCTGTTGCAGGGCGCGGTCGGTGTCTCCTCGCAAGATCCAAAGGTTGCTGTAGAGCAGGTGGAGGGCGCTGCGGGCGCGGGCGTGAGCGGTGGGATCGAGGGCGTAGAGCGCCTCCTGCACGAGCGCTTCGGCGCGGCCGTCGTCTCCGAGCTCCATGAGCAGCTGGGCGAGCTGGTGGCGGGCGTGGGCAAGCCCTTCGGTATCGCCGGTGCGCTGCCACGTTTCGACTTGCGCTTCGGCGGCGGTGCGTGCCGCTTCTAGGTCGCCCGTGCGAAGGCAGAGCTCCATGCGCTCCTGCCACAACGACGCCACTCCCTCCACGTCGCCGGTGCTCTCGCGCAGGGCGATGCCGGCGTCTACGTGGCTGAGCGCCTCGCTGAACCGCCCTAAGCCCACGGCTCCGATGGCCGCCACTTGGTGGGCCGCCGCGGCCCCCGTGCGATCGTTCGCGGCGGTGAACGCTTCCAGTGCGCGGAACGCAGCCGGCCCCACCCCGGCCAGCTCCCCACGTTGCAGGTGCGACATCGCTTCGTGCAGCGCTTGGGCGCCGGCTCCACCTTCAGACACGCGGCCTCCATGACCCAGCGGCGTTAACCTCCCGGCATGGTCGATCTCGACGCCGCGTGGTTGGAACGATGAAACGCCGGGCGTCCCACGTGGCTTCCCTCGACCGCGCCCTCGCCGAGCTGGGCTACCGCAGCGACCCCGAGAGTGCGCAGACGGCCTCGCGCTGGCTCTCCGTGCTTGAGGACTTCGCGCCCGGTCGTCCCTTGCCCGCGCTGGACACGTTCCCTGCCCCATCAGCGGACGCCGTGCGCTTCCGTGGGCTTCCGTTCCACAGCCTCTGCGCCCACCACCTCTTGCCCTTCTTCGGCCACGCCGACATCGCCTACCGGCCCGTCAAGGTGATCGCCGGCCTCGGCGCCGTAGCTCGCGCCCTGCGTCACTTCGCACGACAGCCCCAGCTTCAGGAGCGGTTGGCCGCCCAACTCGCCGATCACCTCGCGGCTGCGCTCGGGGCGCCGGTAGCGGTACGCCTGCACGCCCGCCAACTCTGTATGGAGATGCGGGGCGTCGAGTCGGCCGGGGAGATCGAGGTGGTGGCCCTTCGCGGCGGCGCTGACGCGTCTCTTCTGGGCTGATCGATGGGGGCGGCCGTGGAGCTCCAGGCTGTCAGCTGGCGGCCCGAAGGCGCGCCGATCCTCGATGCGTTCTCCTTCACCGTAGCGCCGGGGTCCATCACCGTCGTTCTCGGCCGTTCTGGATGCGGGAAGTCTTCGTTATTGAGGGTAATCGCCGGTCTGCGCACCCTCGCTACCGGCCAGGTGGCCGGTCGCCCCGCGAGGATGGGCTTCGTTTTCCAAGAACCGGCGCTCCTGCCGTGGCGCTCGGCGATCGAAAATGTGGAGCTGGCGCTTCCTGCGGGCTCGCCCTCCGCGCTGGCCGTGGCCGCGCTCGAGGCGGTGGGCCTCGCGGGGCACGGCGCTGCGTTGCCGGGAGCGTTGTCGGGCGGTCAGCGCATGCGGGTGAGCTTCGCCCGGGCGCTGGTTTCGCGTCCCGAGCTCCTGTTGCTCGACGAGCCCTTCGCCGCGCTCGACTCGGCCACGGTCGCCGACATGCAGCGCCTCCTCTTGCAAGCCCAGAAAGACCTTGGCTGCACCGTGCTTCTCGTCACTCACGACCGCTCCCTGGCCGCGCGCCTCGCCGATCGCATCGTGGTGCTGGAGGGTCCGCCGCTGCGAGTGGTGTTCGATGTCCCCGCTTCGATGGCCCGGCCGCGCTCGCCCGAAGCCGTTGGTGAGCTGCTGCGCACGCTCGAGGCCTGGACGTGAGCGGCACACGGGCAAGTGGGAAGGCCCCCCTCGGGCTGGCGGCCGTGATTTCGGTGGCTGCGGGGGTGGTGGTTTGGTCGGTGGCGGCGAGCGCGGCCGGTCCGCTGCTCCTCCCCCAGCCGACCGAGGTTTTGCGCGCACTGGTCGCGAATCGGATGAGCTTAGGGGCGGCGCTTTGGGAGACGTCCGTAGCTGCGGTCGGGGGTCTCGCGGTGGCCGCGACGCTCGGCGTGCTCGCCGCAGCGGCGGCGTGGTGGAACCGGGGCCTGCAGCAAGCGCTTGCGCCGTGGACCGTGCTTGTGCAGGTCGTCCCCATCGTGGCCATCGCACCGCTCCTCGTTGTCTGGCTGGGCTACGGCCGGGGAGTATCGATGTGTACGGCCAGTATCGCAGCGTTCTACCCGGTGTTCTCGTCGGCATCCTCCGGATTGCGCGCGCCGGGCGTGGAGCTGGTCGACCTGTTCCGGCTCCTCGGGGCCTCGCGCCTCCGGGAGCTGGTGCAACTGCGAGCGTGGGCGGCCCTTCCTGCGCTGTTCGCGGGCCTCCGCACGGCGGCGGGGCTCTCGGTGATCGGGGCGATCGTCGGCGAGTTCGTGGGGAGCAACGGCAGCCCTCCCAGCCTCGGCTACACTGTGTTGTTCGCCAGTCGCAGCGCCCACCCCGACGAGGCGTTTGCAGCCATTCTTCTCGCCGCGTTTTTGGCGCTCACGCTGGGCACCGCGCTTGGGTGGCTGGAAAGGCGAACGATTGGCCGGTGGTACGGATGAGCGGGCGAGTGATCCGCCTCTCTGGCATTCAACCGCAGGCGTGGAAAAACGGGGGAGGGAGGACTCGGGAGCTGTGGCGGGTGCCATCCGTGGGAGCGCTCACGCTGCGGATCAGCGTGGCCGACGTCGGCGCAAGCGGCCCCTTTTCCATCTTCCCTGGCCTGGACAGGTCGATTTCGGTGCTGAGTGGAGAGGGCTTTCGTTTGGACGGGCAGGGGTTCACCGCTACGGTGCTGCCGGGGGGAGACCCGTTCGAGTTTCGGGGAGATGTGCCGGTGGAGTGCACCCTCCTCGACGGCCCAGTGCGCGATGTGAACGTGATGTGGGCGCGGGGCGGGGCACGGTGGTGCCCGGCGCGCCGCCGTGAGGGATGCCTGGCGGGCGGCGGGTTCCTCGTGGCGCTGGGCGACGGGGTGGTGGTGGGGATGGCCGGGCGGGGAGTCGAGCAGCACCTGAGCGCCGGCGATACGGTGATCGTGGAGCCGGGGGAGGTGATGGAGTTCTTCGGCGAGGCGCTGGTTGGGGAGGCCCCGAGGCCATGACGGGAGCCGATCAGGCGGACCCTCTGCCGCCTTCCCTCGCACGACGAGCCGTCGCGGAGCTCGTCGGCACCCTGCTGCTCGTCGCCACCGTCGTCGGCTCCGGCATCATGGCCGACCGCTTGTGCGGCGGAAATACGGGGCTCACACTGCTGTGCAACGCGGTGGCGACCGGAGCGGGGCTGGTGGCGCTGATCCACACGTTCGGCCCGGTCTCGGGCGCCCACTTCAACCCAGCGGTCACGCTGGCCTCCGCGGCGACCGGGGGCACACCGTGGCGCTACGTCGGCGCCTACGTTGCCGCACAGCTTACGGGAGCGCTGCTCGGAGTGTGTTTGGCCCACTGGATGTTCGAGCTTCCTGCATTCACCCCGTCCACGCACGTTCGAACCGGCCCATCACAGTGGCTGGCGGAGTTCGTGGCCACGTTCGGTCTTCTGGGCACGATCTTCGGAGTGTCTCGCCGCACTCCATCGGCCACGCCGGTGGCTGTCTCCCTGTTTGTCGTCGGTGCGTATTGGTTCACGGCGAGCACCTCATTTGCGAACCCGGCCGTCACCCTCGCGAGAGCGTTCACCGACACGTTCACGGGAATCCGGCCCTCCGATGTGCCGGGTTTTGTGGCGGCGCAGCTGCTGGGCGCCGGGGTTGCTGCGACGCTGTTCGCGTGGCTCATTCCCGCGCGGGCGTCGGAGCCCCCGGCGCCATAGACGCAGCCGCACCCCACGAGCACGTTGCCATCATGCTCTTGATCCCCTTTCTCCTCATGGCCTGCGACCCCGCCAGCGACGACGCCTGCAAGGCGGCCGCGGCCCAAGGCCCCGAGCTCACCCTCGGCACGGGCGAGACGAGTTTCGTGTCGCTCGCCGATGGGGACCGGGTGGGGTGGGACTACGGATCGCAAGGTGGACAGCACGTCTGGGCCGCGCTGCGCGTAAAGGGCATCGTGCAAGGGCTGAGCAGCAGCATCGCAGTGGAAGGGAACCCGCTGGTCTCGATGAAGCTGAAGTCTGACGGCGAAAGGCTTGGCGAATTGGGAGAAACCCCCCACTTCTTCACCGTGTACCTCGACGGAACCTGGGAGTTCGTAGGGGACCGGGTGGTCATCGAGGAGGGGGGCGACACAGGCTTGAGGACCGACCTCCACGAGAAGCAGGTGACCTTGTCGGCCACTCTGACGGATGCCTGTGGGACGAAGCTGGAAAAAAGTGTGGAGCTAATTCTGGATGGAAACGAGTAATTGAGGATCGTCTGTGATCAGCGTCTATGGCTTCTTTCGGGCGGAGTAGGGAGAGCACGGCGAACCCGCGTGTCGATCTTTTTGCAGACGGTTCGCCAGAATCTGTGGTATTGTCACCTTGATGCCCAACC
Organism: Deltaproteobacteria bacterium; assembly: GCA_947484175.1. Classification (GTDB taxonomy): domain Bacteria; phylum Myxococcota_A; class UBA796; order UBA796; family SXON01; genus SXON01. The sequence goes on along the minus strand of CANKOI010000022.1, from coordinate 42,799 downwards.
GTATCCACCCCGCGCCACTCTCTCTGGGAGCCAGCGGTGTGACTATGACAAGTAGGGACGCCGAGGAGGCCACATGCAACCCCTAAACTTTCGTCCAACCGATTCCACGTCGCCCTCGGCTTTCCGAGGCGGGCCGGCCGTTCGCGGGTACGCTCGCGCCGAGCAGGTTCATGAACTCAAGGCGCAGGGGCTGTCGCCCTCGCGGCGGCACTGGCGCGAGATGGCGGTCACGCCCGCCGTGGAAGTGACCTTCTCCGCAGAGGCCACGGCGGCCTTGGCCGCTGAGGCCTCGGCAGCCCTTTCGGCGCCCCCCGCGGAGAGTGAGCCCGTTGTCGATATCTACGCTCCGCCCAAGCCCGCGGTGGAGACCGCGGTCAAGGCCGCCGCCGAAGAGGGCGCCGAGCCCGCTGCAGTCGAGGAAGCCGTCGTCGATATCTACGCTTCGTCCGATCCCGCCGTAGCTACTTCCGCTGTGGCGGAGGAGCCCGCCGAGAACCCCGTGGTGGAAGCGCTGGTCGGGGAGAACGAGGAGGTGGGGTCGCTCCCCGCCGAGAACCCCATTCTGGAGGCGTTGATCGCCGAGAATGCCGCTGAGCAGGCACAGCCTGCTCAGGAATCCGATCGGGAGGCGGCAGCCCCCGTGCCGCCGTCGAGGCGCGAATGGATTTTCGAGGACCACCTCGGGGTGTCGGATTTCGTTCAGGCGCTGGCTAGGCAGGCCGCGGGCGATAGCACCCCTCTTGCCGAGGCGGCGCTCTCCGCGTTCTGATTCATGTCGGCTGACCGGAACTAGCCCAGCGAAAGCTTTGGTAGTGGCCGGCGGTGCGGGATAGCCCCGCCTGAGTCGAACCGTGCACCAGACCGTTTCTCCCATCGCGCTGCTACTCCTTCAGGTGGCTGTCGTGCTCTTCGTGGCGCGAGCGCTGGCGCGGGTGATGCGCAGCCTCGGGCAGCCTGCGGTGATCGGGGAGATCGTGGCCGGCATCGCGCTCGGCCCGTCGCTCCTCGGCCTCCTCTGGCCGGAGGGCATGGCGTGGCTGTTCCCGGCCTCCTCGCTGGGCGGCCTCTCGCTCGTGGCCCAGTTGGGCCTCGTGTTCTTCATGTTCCTGGTGGGTCTGGAGTTCGACCCGAAGCTGCTCCAGGGCCGCGGCGCACAATCCTTCCTGATCAGTCAGACCAGCATCATCGCGCCCTTTGCGCTCGGTGTGGCTCTGGCGTGGTCGCTGTTCCCGATTCTAGCGCCTGAGGGGGTGCGATTCTTGCCGTTCGCGCTCTTCCTCGGCGCAGCCATGAGCATCACCGCCTTTCCGGTGTTGGCGCGAATCCTAGCTGAGCGTGGTGTCATCGCCACGCGCATCGGCGCGTTCGCGTTGTCGTGCGCGGCGTTCGGCGACGTGACGGCGTGGTGCATCCTCGCCTTCGTGGTGAGCGTGGCCCGCTCCGAAGGGATGGCGGGGGCGGTGATCACGACGGCGCTGACGGCCTTGTTCATTGCGGCGGTGCTCGGGGTGGTGCGTCCGGTGCTCCGGCGCCTCGGTCCCCGGGGCGGCCAAGCGGTGCACGCCGACACCGTGGCCATCACGTTGCTCCTCGTCCTGGTGGCGGCCGCGACCACCGAGCTCATCGGCATCCATGCGCTGTTCGGGGCCTTCCTGCTCGGGGCGGTGATGCCGCGAGGGGCGGGCTTGACCGAGGCCATCACTGCGAAGCTCGAGGACTTCGTGCTGGTGGTGCTGCTCCCGCTTTTCTTTGCGAACAACGGCCTTCGCACAGAGATCGGCTCGCTCTCTTCGGTGAACGACTGGCTGATCTGCGGGTTGATCGTGGCCGTGGCCTGCATCGGGAAGTTGGGCGGCAGCGTGTTGGCCGCGCGGGTGTTCGGATTCTCCTGGCGGGAGGCGGGAGCGCTGGGCGTGTTGATGAACACCCGCGGACTGATGGAGCTCATCGTGCTGAACGTGGGGCTCGATCTTGGGGTGATCTCGCCGCGGCTGTTCACGATGATGGTGATCATGGCGCTCGTCACGACGTGGATCACCACCCCGCTCCTGGAGTGGGTGTACCCGCGGGCCCTGATGCTCGCTGACCGCAAGCGGGCCCCGCCGATTGCGGTGATGGTCTGCGTTTCCGACCCTTCGGGGGTGGCGCCGCTGTTGGCGCTGGCCGACCGCCTCGCGGGGAAGGGCCAAGTGGCGGCGCTCCATGTGCGTCGCTCCGACCGCCCCTCGGCCTACCTGCGCGCCGATGCGGCCGCCGAGCCTCTCGAGGTACTGACCCAGGCGCTCTCGGGAGCCTCACGGGTGGTGGAGGTGATTGACACCGTGGCGGCCGATCCGGCTCGCGACATTCTCCGGCTCGCCCATGAACGCCAGGTGAAGCTCCTGCTTCTGGGAATCCACCGGCCGTTGCTCAACGAGTGGGACCTTGGCGGGGTCGTGGGCCGCGTGCTGGCGGAGGCGGGGGGCACCGTGTGTGTGCACCTCTACCGCGAAGGCGCCGCGCTCACCTCCGTGGAGCTGTTCCCCGAGGAGACCGACCCGACCGTGCTCGACGTGGTGCGCCGGCTCGGGCTGCCGAAGGGCGGGAGTCGGGGAGAGGGAACTCTCTTCGTGTGCCGTGCCGATGCGCAGGCACCGACGGGCGTCGCGGCCCTCTTAGTGGCCACCCCCCCTCCCGCGGCCTGACCGTGGCCAAGCGCCACCAGGAAGGCGCGGGGGACTGGCAGGCGCTCGCGCTGCGACTCGACGAGCTGATCACTGCCCATAGCGGGGAGGACAGCTTTCAGGAGGCCTGGAAGCTCTTGGTAGCGAGGCTCGTTCATGCGGACACGTCGGGGTCGCGGGGCTTTCTCGCGGACACCGACCGGCCGGCCGCAGAGGTTTCGGCGCTGCTCGACCAAGCTCGAAACCGGTGGCCCGGCCTTCTCGAACCCGACGCTGCGTGCCGCCTCTCGGCGCCAGAGCTTCATCGGGCCGCCGCTCTGCTGCGCGACGCCGATCTCCGGGCCGACGATCTCGTGGGGCTCGACGCAATCTTCGAATTCATCGTGTCCCGGGCGGCCAAGGGACAGAAGGGCCAGTTTTTCACGCCTCGGGGGGTGGTGGACGACGTGGTGACCATGATGTCTCCCCGCGCAGGCGAGCGGGTAGCGGACCCCGCCTGCGGTTCAGGGGCGTTCCTGCGCCATGCGTTGAGGAACGAACCGCGGTGCGAGGTGTACGGCTTCGATCAGGACAGCCGCGCAGTTCAGGTGGCAAAGACGATGCTGGCGGCGTCGGAACAGCCGTGCGGTCGGGTGGTGCGGCTGGACAGCCTGCGGCGGCCTTCGAAGGCGGAGAGCATCGAATCGTGCATGCGGCGCGCCGGCGGGGAGCCCGGCTTCGACCTGGTACTTACGAACCCGCCCTTCGCCGGCGACGTGGGCGAGTCGTTCCGCGAGCTCTACGAGTTGGCGGCCCCCGGAAGGGTGGAACGCGACGTACTCTTTCTGGAGCGCTGCGTGGAGCTCCTCCGGCCGGGGGGGCGGCTCGCGATCGTCCTTCCTCACAACAAGGTGGGCAGCGCGAGGTGGGCGTTCGTTCGCCGGTGGCTGCTCTTGCAAACGCGGGTGGTGGCCGTCCTCGGGCTGAAACGAGACACCTTTCTGCCACACACGTCCCAGAAGACGTGCGTGATCGTGGCAGTTCGGCGCCGAGTGCCGCTCCGGGTGCTCGACGAGCGCGAGCCCATCCTGTTCTTCGTGGACGACGACGGGCTGGGGCAGGCGGTGCCGGCGGTGCGCGAAGGTCTCGCGCTGGCAGAGGGCGCCTGATGGGGAGCCTCGCGTGGCGGACGGTGGGGGAGCTGGAGGGGGGACTGATCCTCTCGCCGGAGCGCTACGATCCCCGTCGCAATGTGGTTTCCGGGTCGCAACTGAGGCTGGGCGACGTGGCGGAGGTGTCCGCGGAGACGATGACCGTGCAGCCCAAGGGCTGCCGCGTGCTGGTCCTCGACACCACCCACGCGCTCGAAGGGTTCGTGCTCGCACGCCACTCCCCGATCCTGCGCGCCGCGCTCAAGGGGGTGAAGCGCCGGCTGCGCGCCGGAGATGTGATCGTGTCGCGGTTGCGCCCCTACCTGCGGCAGGTGGCCTACGTGGACGAGGGGCTGTTCGTCGATGCGATCGGGGATCGGGAGGTGGCCGCCAGCACCGAGTTCTACGTGCTGCGAGCCCGCTCCGGCTTCGACGTGGCCGCGCTCGTGCCCTTCCTGCTCAGTGCCGAGGTACAGGCTGCGCTGGCTGCCGCGCAGGAGGGCGGGCACCACCCCCGAGTGGGGATTTCAGCCCTGCGCGCCCTGCCCATCCCGGACTGGCTGGTGCGCGAGAGTGGGCGCCTCGGAGCGGAGGTGAGGCGCGACGCCGACGCCGTACGAGCGGCTTTCCTCGCTGGAGCCCAGCGGTCTGTTGAGGTGGGAGCCGCGAATGGCGGCGAGCCGCGCCCACCCCGGTGACAGGCCGGCGCCATTCGCCCCGCCCCGCCCTCAGGCGCGTGATTTCGCCTTCACCGACCACGTGAACGTGAAGCGACTCACCTCGGAACCGTCTTCTTGTACGCCCACAGTTTCGAGCACGACAGTTCGCGCCTCCCCCGACTCCTGAGCCTCGGCCACCGCGCGAAAGACAGCCTCGCCGCTGGTGCACGTGAAGGTGGCGGTGCTGACCGCCTTTTTGCCGAAGGTGCCCCGAATGTCGAGGATCAGGGTCGAGAAGGGCACGGAGCTGTTGGCGGTGGCCAAGAGCACGAGCGCGCCGGTGCTCAGCTCGGCCGCCATGGCCTGGGTGGCGAAGTAGGTAGAGCGGAAGGGGTTCTGGCTGCGCCAGCCGTAGGGCACGGCGGCGGCGCAACCGGCGGCGTCGAGGCGGGTGCAGGACACGCCGGCGAACGCGGCGGCCGGGAGCTTGAGCCACATCCAGAAGGTCATCAGGAGCCAGTTGGTGGCGCGTTTCTGGAACTTCAGGGCGGCGGGGGAGAGGGTCATTTGGGGCGGCCATAGCGCGGGGCCCTGCGTTTGCGCTACCTTGCGGCCGTGCAGGTTCTGTTCACCCACGGCTACTTCCTTGTGGACGATCCGCACGAGGCCGAGCTGATGCGGCCCTTTCCGCCGCTCGGCATCCAGTACCTCGTGGCGGCGCTGCGCCAAGCGGGGGTCGGTGCTGAGTGGTGGGACGCGACATGGGCACCGGGCGTGCAGGCGTTCGCAGGGGCGCTGGAGGCCGCTCGGCCCGATGTCGTGGGCTTCTACGGGCACACCATCACGCGGCCGGTGACGGCTGGAATGGTGGCGGAGTGCGTCGGGCGCGGCCTGCGCGTGATCGCCGGTGGCCCCGACCCGGTTCAGTACCTCGACGAGTACTTCGCGATGGGCGTGGAGGTGGTGGTCGTGGGCGAGGGGGAGCGCACCGTGGTGGAGCTGGTCGCCCACCTTCAGGCCAACCACGGCCGCTGGGACTACGATCACCTCGATGAGGTAGCTGGCATCGCGTTTCGTCGGGGCGAGGTCGTCGTGCGAACGGCCGCGCGCCCGCTCATTCGCCCTCTCGACAGCCTTCCATGGCCGATGCGCCAGCGCTCAGACCTCGACCAGTACTTCGCTGCGTGGCGGAAGCGGCACGGAGAGACCGCGCTCTCGATGACCACCAGCCGCGGATGTCCGTACCACTGCACCTGGTGCAGCAAGCAGGTGTACGGAGACACCTTCCGCCGGCGGGAGCCCGACGCGGTGATCGACGAGCTAGTGGCGATGCGAGAGGCGTTCTCGCCCGACCAGATCTGGTTCGTAGACGACATGTTCACCATCAACCGCCGTTGGGTGGATCAGTTCTGCACCCGAATGATCGAGCGGGGCGCAGTGATGCCTTTCTACGTGATCGGGCGCGCCGAGACCCTCGAGCCCGCCCAGCTCGCGAGGATGCGTGCGGCGGGGTGCTACCGCATGTACCTGTCGGCCGAGAGCGGCGCGGATCACGTGCTCTCCGCGATGAAGAAGGGCACCACGGTGGAGGAGCTGCGCACGGCGGGGCGGCTGCTCCGGGAAGCGGGCATCGAGCTCGGCGCGTTCGTGATGTTGGGCTACCCCGGCGAGGCCCGGCCCGACGTGCTCGCCACCCGCGACCTGCTGCGGGAGCTGCGCCCGGCCGTAACGCTGGTGTCGGTGGCCCACCCGATGAAGGGAACGGCGTTCTACGATGACGTCCAAGGCGAGGTGACCGGGGTGTCCGGGGGCCGCCTCCGGTTCAAGATGGCGTACTCCGACCGCTTCTACACAGCGGCCCAGCGGATGTTGTGGGCCGACGAGCGTGCGCGACGCGCACGGGAGCGCCAAGCGCCCGCCGAGTGGCTGTCCGCTTCGGCGCGGTATGCGTGGTGGCGGGGGGTGCTCACGCTTCCGTGAGATCAACCATGTCCGTCCTCTAGGTCGCCGTCTCCACCCGCAAGGGCCTGTGGTTCTACCTGAGTCCGGACCGACGGCAGTGGGCCGTGGACGGGCCCCATCACTTCGGCAGCATCGTGCACCACACGGTGGCCGACCCGCGAGATCGCTCCACTGTGCTCGCCGCGAAGCGCAGCGGCCACCTCGGCCCGGCGCTTCAGCGGTCCACCGATGGAGGGCGCACGTGGACGCAGGCCACCCAGCCGCCCGTCTTTCAGAAGGGAGAAGCCCGCGGCCGCGCCGTGGACCACGTCTTCTGGCTCACACCCGGCCACGCCAGCCAGCCGGGCGTCTGGTATGCAGGGACCTCTCCGCAGGGCCTGTTCCGTAGCGGGGACGCCGGCGACACCTGGGAGGCGTTCGCCGGGTTCAACGACCACCCCGACCAGCGGGAGTGGGTCGGCGGCGACCAGGACCAGACCCCGGACGGAGGGAAGACCCACTCCGTGCTGGTGGACCCGCAGAATCCACAGCGGCTCTACGTGGGGCTCTCCGGTGGCGGCTGCTTCACCTCCGAGGACGGGGGCGCCACCTGGAGCCCGCTGAACGCCGGCGTCGCGATGGACTTTGCTCCGCCGCGTGCGGACGGCAGTGAGTACCCCTTCGGCCACGATCCCCACTGCGTGGCGGTGCACCCGCTGACCCCAACCGCCTGTGGCGGCAGGACCACTGTGGTCTCTACCGACTCGATCGGAACCTGAGCGACCGCTGGGACCGCGTGGGCCGGAACCTGCCTGCCGAGGTCGGGGACATCGGCTTCCCCGTGGCCCTCCACCCCCGCGAGCCCGACACCGTCTGGGTGTTCCCGATGGACGGCACCAGTGTGTGGCCGCGCACCAGCCCCGGCGGCAAGCCCGCGCTGTTCTGCACCCGCGACGGCGGCGCGTCGTGGATTCGGCAGGCCGTGGGCCTCCCTTCCGAGCAGGCCTGGTGGACGGTGAAGCGCCAGTGCCTTGCCACCGACAACCAGTCTTCGGTGGGAGTGTACTTCGGGACGACCAGCGGAGAGCTGTGGGCCAGCGCCGACGAAGGTGAGTCGTTCTCGCGCATCGCCGGGCACCTGCCCCACATCTACGCGGTGACGGTGAGCGAGGGCGAGTGACGAGCGTGATCCTGCCCACCCACCTGCGCAGCTACACCGGGGGCGTGGCGGTGATCCGCGCTGAGGGGAAGACGGTGGGCGCGCTGCTCGCCGATGTCGAGCGGCAGTTCCCAGGCTTCTTGATCCGCGTGGTGGATGAGCAGGACCGCTTCCGGCCCCACATCAAGTGTTTTGTCGCGGGGGAGCAGGCGTTGGGCTTGGAGGCGCCGGTTCGGGGGGACGTTCAGCTCATCGCGGCGTTGTCGGGCGGCTGAAGGCGGCGCGAAGCTCACCAGCTTTCGAAGGTGCTCCAGCCGTCGTTGAACGTCGCGCCCTCGACGCTGCACTGGCACCACGTGTAGGCGCCGCTTGGGCTGCACGCATGCGCGGCCGAGCCGCCGCCCTCGTCGTAGGCGTAGTGAATCGCCGACGCGAGGCGGGCGGCGAGCGTGTCCATGTCGGCCTCGGTGGCGTCGTCGTTGCGGGCCCAAGCGAAACCGAGCCGTCCATCGGGGTAGTCGTGGGTGCCCGCCCATGCCCGGGCCGCGTACACTTCGCCGGAGACGAAGTGCTGCATCTGTTCGAGATCGATGCCGGTCTCGCCGTATCCGCTGCCCGAGGAGCCCCACACCGCGTTCATCAGCGGGGTGTACGCCCGTCCGAGGTAGGTCTGGGCCGTGTTGGCCTCCGGGGGGCCCACCTCGGCGAGGAGCGCCACGTGTTCGACGTAGGCGTTGGTGGCGGTGCTGCGCTCGGCGGTGGTGGTGTCGGGCACGCAGGTCCAGTCGGGGTCGGCGTACACTTCCTGCGCCCACCAGCTGACGTAGAGGTTCGCTTGGCCCCAGAAGCTAGTGTCCTCTAGCCAGTCCTCCAAGTAGGGCTTGTACACCGAGAAGTTGATGGTTCCGTGGCCCATGCCCACCGTGAACACCGCCCCCCTCGCAACGGGGCTCCCGCTCGGGCCCTCGTAGAGCCCGCGGAACACCTCGCGGGCGGCCTCGCGGACCTCGTCGTCGCTGCGCACCGTAGAGGGAAGCTCGTTGATGGCCCATGTGTCGCCCGCGGAGACGTCGTAGCCGGCGACCTCCATCCGACGACGGAACTCCACGCCCTTGTCGTACCAGGAGCCGGCCTCGTTCGCCCACGTGGTCCAATGGAACTCCGCCATTGCGTGCATGCGCGGACCGCGGGCGTGCATGGCCTCGGGCTCGCCCTCGCTCCGAGGTGTTGCTTTGTCGCCGCTGTTGGCCGGGAGTGAGATGTAGTAGTCGGCGCACGGGGAGGGGTCGGCGAGGAAGGCGTCGGCGAGGCCGTTCCACGCCGACTGGGTGTAGACGATCACCTCTGCCGCCGTCGGGCAGTCGCAGTCTCCGCAGTCGCCCGCGCAGGCCCAGCAGTCCTCGCCCGGGTCGCACGTCGCGTCGCCGCACGCGGCCTCGGGGGTGGTGCCCGTCTCTTCCACGGCTGTGTCCGCTGGAGCGCCGGTGTCTGCGCTGTCTACGGTGTCTGCGCTGTCGCAGGCTTCGCAGCCTGAATCTACGACGGCCGTGCCGGAATCGACGATGACGCTGCCGGCATCGGACTCCTTGGAACCCGACTCGATGGCGGCGCAGGCAGCGAGGAACCACATGGGGACAGCTTACGCCGGAGCGAGGCTGTTGGGCTATCGGCCGGAATCAGTCCGGAAGCCAATCCAGCGCCATCTCCAGTTCCTGGGTCACGGGGTAGCAGCCGTCGTCGGTGAGTTGAGGCTCCACGACGACCCAGCGGCTCTCGTGCCCATCCGCGAAGGCGCCGATCTCGAGGCCTCCGGTGGCGTTCCAGCCGCAGGACCAATCCTCCCCCTCGGTCTCGCCGTCATGCTGACATGGCAAGGGGTCCATGTCTGCCGACGTGCTGGCGTACTTTACCGCCACTCCGGTAAGCGCCTCGCCGCTCGAACCGACCACGTCCACGACGAACGCGGGGAACTCTTCGAGGGTGCAATCCGCAGGCTCCATGACCAGCATGACGTCCTCCTGAACGACGTGGCACTCGTCCTCTGCGACGGTGACGGTCGCCTGGGTTGGCGTCCACCCGTGCGCGGTGGCCCTCACCGTGATCTCCCCGGCTGCTTCGTAGCCGCAGAACCAGCCGCCGCCCGGGTTGGCGTCACAGGCCGCCTCCACGCCTTCGTGCGTGTAGCTCACGGTGGCGCTCTCCGGCCCTTCGACCTCGACGAACACCGAGACCGTGGCGCGGGTGTCGCAGACTGTTGCTCCTGTTTCGGGACAGGCAATGAGGAAGGAGAGCGAGAGAAGGGCAGAAATGTGCATGGGGAGCCTCGGTGGCGACGAGTACTGCAAAGCGCGCGCCGGGCTAGCTCACAGCCGGCCGACGCAGGACGCGGCGCCGTTGGCGTGGGGAGGCTCGCGGGTGGGAAAGCGGGGAGGGTGACGGGGGCGGAGAGTCTGCGCGGGGTCCTGCCGGCACGGTCCGGCGTCCGTTCGGCCCGCGGCGGGCCTCAGTCGCGCTGGCCCGTACCGTCACCCAGCCCGTTGGGGCTCCGACCCAGCGAACCTCGAGGCGAGAAACACCCGGGAGCAGCCCACTGAGGCTGGCTGCGACGGCCTGACGTTGGTGGGCGGGGCGGCGGCGGTGGTGGGGAGGGGGGAGAGCCGGCCGACGCAGGACGAGGCGCCGTTGGCGTGGGGGCGCTCAGCCCCGCGCCAACGCCCGCAAGGCCGCGATCAGCTCGGTGGAATCGGTGTCGTCGAGGAGCGCGAGCACCCGGTGGGCGGCTCGGTTGAGCTGGTCGGCGGCGCGGCTCGGTCCCGCGGGGAGGGCGAACAGGCGGCTCCAGGCTTCGTCGAGGGTGTCGGCGAGGTCGGTGGCGACCGCGCCGAGGGCGCCCGGCTCGGCGAGGCGGAGCTCGAGGGTGAGCAGCGCCAACTCCGGGCCGTGCGTACGGGTGGCCCGTGTCCACGCCGCCCAGGCGCCCGCCGCGGCGGCGGAGGCGCGCGCGGGGGCGATGCCGCGACCGGCACGAACCAGCGAGAAAAGCGCGGTGGCGCCGAGCCCACCGAGCACCGCCGCGTCGAGCGCTGGCATGCCCGTGCTCACGTAGAGGGGAAGCTGCGCGAGGCCCCCCGCCACCAACGCCGGCAGGAAGCTGGGGGAGGAGACCCCCGTGCTGCGCACCTCCGCTTGGAGACCGGCCCGCTCCGCTTGGCCGCGGAGGCGGGCCGCCGGGCCTGGCGCCAGCGATGGCGCCCACGCCCACCAGCCCGGCCGGTGCGCCGCCCGCGCCACCTCGTCTTCGGCGGTGGCGGTGCGGCGAGCCACCCTCTGAAGCGCCGCCGCGTCGCCCACGGGGAGGCGCACCATCACGATTGCGGCGGGGGCGGCCGGAACGCGCAGCACGGCTGCGCCCCCGGCCGCGGCGGAGCCCGGCGGACTCACAGCAGCGCCGCGAGGGTGGGCCGGCGGGCGGCGGGGCCGTGCCCCGATGGCCTCTCCCACAGCCTTCATCCGGGGGCGAGGTGCGTGTCGATCCACCCGGTCAGGGTGTCGCTCAGCACCTTCGGCGCTACCTCGATGGCGTCGGCGTGGTCGGCGCCCTCGATCAACTCGAGCGACTTGTCGGTAGAGGCCGCCGCCGCGTACACAAGGCGGGCGTGTTCGGGCTGAATGTAGGTGTCGTTCGCGCCGTGCACCACGAGGTAGGGCGTAGCCGCCGGCATCTCGCGCAGCGGCGCGAGGTTGTCGAAGTTCTCTTCGAAGAACCAGCCCGCGGGGAGGTCGAGGGTGGTGCCGTCGTCGAGTATCTTCTGCGTGCTGGCGAACATGTCCATCGTGATGAGGACGGAAGGAGCGCCGTCCTTGAGGTTGTGGACCGCCACGAAGCCGCCGAGGGAGAGCCCGATGTGCACGAGCTCCTCGGGCCCGCGGCCGGACTTTGCGGAGGCGTATTCGATGGCCACCGCTCCGTCGTCGATCACCCCATCGAAGGTGGGGCTGCCCGCTGAGCGACCGTAGCCGCGGTAGTCGAAGTTCAGCGCTTCGTAGCCGGCCGACCAGATCAGCTCGGAGTACTCCCAGTACCCGTCGATGTTCTCGGCGTTTCCGTGGAAGAAGATCACGGTCGTGGCGGTGGGGTGGTGCGCGCCGGCTTCGCAGTCGCCCCCCGTTTCGAGCGGCTGGTGGGCCCAGGCGCCGTAGAGCGTGCCGCCTTCACCGTCGAAGCTCACGAGCTCCTGGCAGGTGGAGGGGATCACGGTGCCGCCGAGCGTGTACGCGTCGACGACGTCGGGGTTGAAGAAGAACCCGTCGAGCTGGTAGCAGCCGAGGAGCACGAAGAGCAGCGTCATGGCGCACCCCCGAAGCGGAAGCCGTAGCCGAACTGCAACGACACGGCGCCCTGCAGGCCCGGCGCGGCGTACTCGGGAACGACGCTCTCCGCGTTGTCCCAAGGATTGAGCCACTTCAACTCTACGTCGAGGTGGCTCGGGCCGAGCCCGAAGCGGTTGCCAAGCACCAAGCCGCCCACGGCGGCGACAGGGTCGACCGCTTCGCTGAACGCAGTGAAGCCGGTGTAGACGGTGTGCTGTTGTTCTTTCCCGTAGTCCCACCCGGCCAGCACGGTGGGCTGCACAAACAGGCGGAACCCCCCCTCGGGAGCGTGGTCGGGGTCGAGGTCGCCGGCCGCGCCGAGCAGGGTGAGGTCGGCGGAGAGGCGGGGCCGAGCGCCCGCGGGGGCGAGCAACTGTTGGGAAACACCAACCTCTGCCGCGCCGATGCCGAACATGGCGGCGGCGGTGGGATGGATGGCAGCGTGCACGTCTGTGGTGTCGGTGGCCCCCACGGTAGCGCCCACCGTGGTGATGGGGAGGGGAATGGGGAGGCCGAACACTTCGGTGATCGGGCCGCCCAGCGAGGCGTCGATCGACACGGCGCCCTTGCCGAGCGGTCGAACCCCGTGCGTGGTGGAGCACCCTGCGAAGAGGAGCACCGGGAGAAGAAGTCGAACCATCGCCGCCGCATAACCCGCGGGGCGGCGGCAATCGGCTACGCTTCGGCCGTGCTCGTCTGGCTCCTCTGCACCGCGATTCGTTGCCTCGCGGCTACGTGGCGAGTGAAGCGGCCGCCGTGGCCCGTTCCGGGCGCCTGCGTGACGGCGCTGTGGCACGGCGACCAGCTCCCGATGATGGTGCTCCACCGCGACATGGGGATGGTGGCGCTCGCGAGCCTCTCGCGCGACGGGGCGATCGTGGCTGGTGTCGTGGAACGGTTCGGCTACGGGGTGGTGCGGGGGTCGTCCTCGCGGGGCGGCGCCGAGGCAATGGAGGGCTGCCTGCTCGCGTTGCGGGAGGGGCGGCGCCCCGTTTTGGCGGTGGATGGCCCCCGGGGGCCAGCCGGCGGCGTGAAGCCCGGAGCGGAGCGCCTCGCGGTCGCGGAGCAGCGGCCGGTCGTATTCGGGCGCATCCGGGCTGCCGGGTGGCGAGCCGGCAGCTGGGACCGCTTTCTGGTGCCCTGGCCCTTCGCCCGAGTAGAAGTGGAGTACGGCGTGTGGCATCCCGGAGAGGGGCCGTTTGCGGAGGCGATGAGCAGGCTGCCGCCGCTGTAGGCACTACGGCAAGCCGGGTCAGGAAGCCGTGCCGTCGCAGTCGTTGTCGATGCCGTCGCGGACTTCGGGCGCGGCCGGGGACACGTCTGCGTCGGCGTCGTCGCAGTCGCCGCCGGTTTCGGTGAAGCCGTCGCCGTCGTCGTCGCCGTTGGCGGTGCCCTCGTCCACGGTGCCGTCGCAGTCGTCGTCGGCGTGGTTCGCGGTCTCGGCATCTGCTGGGGAGATGGCGGCGTCCGTGTCATCGCAGTCGCCGGCTTTCTCCGTGTAGCCGTCGCGGTCGTCGTCGTAGGCGGAGGTGCCCTCGTCGGTGGTGCCGTCGCAGTCGTTGTCCTGCCCGTCCTCCAGCTCGGGGGCGTTGGGATACACGGTGGCGTCGGCGTCGTCGCAGTCGCCGCCGGCGTCAGGGTCGTACCCGTCGGTGTCCGCGTCGGTGCTGCCTTGGTCGATGATCCCGTCGCAGTCGTCGTCCACGCCGTTGCCCTGAGCCTCGGGAGCGCCCGGGCTCACGGTCGCCGTTCCGTCCGCGCAGTCGCCGTCGTCCTCGCTGAAGCCGTCGCCGTCGTCGTCGTAGGCGGTGGTGCCCTCGTCGATGATGCCGTCGCAGTCCTCGTCGGTGCCGTCGGCGGTCTCGGCGCCGCCGGGGTGCGCGAGCTCGCTGTGGTCGTCGCAGTCGCCGCCGCAGGAGCTGAAGCCGTCGGCGTCGACGTCGTACGCGTCGGGCGTGCCGTTGGTGCAGTCGTTGGCGCGCAGCGTGACCGTGCCCACGTCGAGGTCGAGGTCGAGCGTGCTCGCCACCGCGGACGCGTCGGGGGCGCACGCGTCGGCTTCCTGCGGGCACACCGCGTAGCGAACGACGAGCTCGAGCGCCGTCCCGGCGGGCACCGTGGCCGGCAGCGTCGTCGAGAGGGAGAACGCGGCGTTGGCGAAGGTGGCCGCCGAGAGGGTGATGTCGGTGTCACCCTCGTTGGCGAGGGTGAGCGGGCGCGTGCCCGCTTCGCCTGCGAGAACCACACCGAAGTCGAGGACCGAAGGGTAAACGCGCATGCTCGGTGAGACGGCGTGGCCGCGCACCACGAAGGAGATCGTGGGTTCCTTCGTGTTGTTGTAGGTGATCGTGACCGCGCCTTCGTGCCAGCCGGCCTCGGTGGGCGCATACGCGATCGAGAGCGCGGCTGTACCGTCCGGCGGCACGTCGGGCATCTCCGCGTCCAGAGCAAAGAAGTCGCCCGTGAGATCGACACTGAGCACTTCCGCAGTCTTGCCCCCGACGTGGATCACGGACACGGCGTCCGTGGTCGACTCGCCCACGGCCACGTCGCCGAAGTCGAGCACGCCCGGCTGAACGGTGAGCGTGGGGGGGATGCTGGAGACGGAGACGTCTTGCGTGCAGGAGGCGAGGAGCGCGATGCCCCCGAACGCGCCGGCGCGGGCGCGACGCCGTAGCGCGACCAGCGCGAGCAACGCAGGGAGGAGCCCCGCGGAGCTTGATCCCGAGGCGCAGCCGCAGTCTCCGGACGTAGATGTCGAGAGTCCCTCGACCTCGCAGCCCTCGTCCACCTTGCCGTCGCAGTTGTTGTCGACGCCGTCGCACAGGTCTGCCCGGCCCGGGTTGGTCCACCCGTCCGCGTCGTCGCAGTCGTCCGTGGTGTAGCCGTCGCCGTCGTCGTCGAAGCCGGGGGTGCCCTCGTCGATCGTGCCGTCGCAGTCGTCGTCCTCGGCGTTCTCGGACTCGGTGGCCCCCGGCGCGGTGGCGGCGTCCGCGTCGTCGCAGTCGCCGGCCTCCTCGGAGAACCCGTCGCCGTCGTCGTCGGTACGCTCGCTGCCCTCGTCCACGGTGCCGTCGCAGTCGTCGTCGAGGCCGTTGACGGTCTCGGTGGCGTCGGGGTTTGTGGCCGCATCGGCGTCGTTGCAGTCGCCGGCCTCTTCGGAGAACCCGTCGCCGTCGTCGTCAGCGGCCGTCGTTCCCTCGTCGATCGCGTTGTCGCAGTCGTTATCCGCGCCGTCCGGCAGCTCGTTCGCGCCAGGGTAGCTGGTGGCGTCGGCATCGTCGCAGTCGCCGCCGCCGGCCGTGTAGCCGTCGCCGTCCGGATCGTAGACACCGCCGTCCACCGCGCCGTTGCAGTCGTCGTCCACGCCATTGGAGGCGATCTCCGCGGTGGTGGGGCTCACGGCGGCGTCCCCGTCGTTGCAGTCGCCTTCGGTCTCCGTTGTGCCATCGCCGTCGTCGTCGGAGCACTCGGTGTCCTCGTCGGTGACGCCGTCGCAGTCGTCGTCCTCGCCGTCACAGGTCTCGGTGCCCATCGGCGAGACGTCGCCCGCCGTGTCGTCGCAGTCTCCGCCGTCCTCCGTGACGCCGTCGCCGTCGTCGTCGTACCAGGTGGTGCCCTCGTCCACGGTGCCGTCGCAGTCCTGGTCGACCCCGTCGGCGCTCTCGGTGCCGGAGGTGCTCACGGCCGCGTCGTCGTCGTAGCAGTCGTCGGCGTTGGACACGTAGCCCGAGGGGACATCGCACGCCGTGTCGGTGACGTTCGCATCGCCCTCGCCGTCTCCGTCGGCGTCCCGGTACCAAGTCGTGGCGTCGATGGCGTCGTCCTCGTCGGTCGTGCCGTCGCAGTCGTCGTCGATGCCGTTGCACTCCTCGTCGGCGCCAGGGTTCACCGCCGAGTCGCCGTCGTCGCAGTCGGTGTCGTCCGCCACAAAACCGCGGGGAGCCGAGCAGCTCAGGCTGGTGCTCCCGCTGTCGCCGTAGCCGTCCCCGTCGGCGTCCTCGTACCAGGTCACGCCCCCGCCCTCGTCGACCGTGCCGTCGCAGTCGTTGTCGAGGCCGTCGCAGAGCTCGGGCGCGCCCGGGTACACGGTGTCGTCCGCGTCGTCGCAGTCGGTGGAGGTGGCCACGTAGCCCGACGGCTGCGAGCAGCTCGAGGTGGTGGAAGTGCCGCCGAAGCCGTCGTCGTCGGCGTCGGAGTACCAGGTGGACGGCCCGAGCACGGAGGCATCGTTGTCGTCGCAGTCGAGGCCGCCGCACGCGGACGCGGAGGAGTCCACGCCGTCCCCGTCGTTGTCGCAGCTGCCGCATACGGGATCGGACGCACAGTCGGAGTCGGCACAGTCCACGTCGCCGTCGAGATCGTCGTCCAGGCCGTTGTCGCAGTCTTCAGAACACCCGGTTCCCGCGCTCACGTCGAAGGAGAGCGTGTAGTCGCCGTCGTTCGCGCCGGCGCAGCGTCCCGAATACCCGCCCGGGGCCCCGAAGCCGTAGCCTTCGATCACCAAGTAATAGGTGTCGCCCGCACTGCAGGTGAACGTGACGGAGTCCGTGGTCGTGCTGGCCTGCGTGGAACCCTCGACACAGCTGGCCCCGTCGGGATCGCAGGTGTCGTCGAGGATGTACATGTCGAGGTCGCAGTCGAGTCCGCTGATCTCGAGCGTCACGTCGCCGGTCGTCTGGCAGGTGAACGCGTAGACGTCTTCGGCGCTCGTCTGCTCCAGGTCGGTGTACGGGTCGCCGCAGGTGTAGCAGTCGCTGCCCGCGCAGGTGCCGCCAAGGTCGCTGGTGCCCGAGTTGGACACGCGCCCCGTGACGGCGGAGGAGCAGGTCAGGTCTTCGAGGATCGCCTCGGCGGAGGGGCAAGCGGCCTGCGCAAGCGTTGCCAGCGCCATCGTGAGCAGGGAGGCGAAGAACATGGCACTCCAAGGGTTCGCGTGTGCTCAGACTACTACAATGCGAGGAATCTCGAAGGCGCCCCAGCTGTCCCCGTTCCGGCGAGCAACGCCTGCAGGCGCCGCACTCGCGGGGGAGCGTGCTACATGTCCCTCAGAATGGACGATTCACCCGCCGACACCCCCTGGTGGGCCCTCCGTTACGAAGCGTTGGCTGCTATCGATCCCGCGCTTCTGGGGCTCGGCGACTACGCGGCGGAAGCGGAGCTGGTGGAGCGGCTCTTGGGGCTCGAGCGCGGCGCTCGCATCCTCGATGTCGGCTGCGGGCTCGGGCGGCACGCGGGCGCACTGTCGCTGCGGGGCCATCAGGTCACGGGGGCCGACCTCAGCCCGCGGGTGCTGCGCCTCGCGCGCGAGCGCTGGGACCGGTTGTTCGCCGGTCAGCCCGGCCCGACGTGGATGCCCGGCGACATGCGGTGGCTGCCCAACGGCGGCGCGTTCGACGCCCTCCTGTTTCTCGGCAGCTCCTTCGGCCTGTTCGAAACCGATGCCGAGAACCAGCAGGTGCTCGTCGGCGCCCTCCAACACCTGCGGCCCGGGGGCACGCTCGTCCTGCAAACGCCCAACCCCTATTGGTGGGCCACGCACACCGGCACCCAGTACGTCGCTCCCGGCGCCCTCGCGGAGCGAGTGGAGGTGGTCCAAAGCATCCGTTTCGACGCCCAGAACGGCCGGGTGGACGAGCGCACGATCTGTTTCCGGGGCGGGGAACGTGTGGAGCCGCCGGCCCAGTCCATCCGGGCGTACACGCCGGCGGAGCTGATGGCGAACCTACGCGCGGCCGGCTTCGGGGAGGTGGAGGTGTCGGGGAGCGAAGGGTGGGAAGTTCCCGAGGAGTCCGTGCCAGTCGATGCGACCGAGAGTGTCTGGCTCTGGGTGAGCGCGCGCGCCTGAGGGTCGGCTACACTCCGCTTCTGTTCGGAGGGTCGATGAAGGTGCGCTGCGTGGGGTTGCTGTTGCTGGCGGCCTGTGATCCTGCGGTGGAGCCCGGAGGGGGGGTGGGGGAGACCGGAGGCGCGCCCGACACCGGGGACTCCGACCCCGTAGACAGCGACTCCGCTCCCGAGACCGGCCGCGACACCTCGGGCGGCGGGGACACCGCCGAGACGGGCGACACCGGCCACACCGGCGGCGGCGACACCGCGGACACGGGGGAGACCGCTGACAGCGGCGACACCGCGGACAGCGGCGACACGGGTGCCGCGCCTGGCCCAGCGATCCTGCTCTACATCGGCGACGGGATGGGGTTCGAACATGTCGCGGGCGGGGGCATGTACGCCACGGGCTCGGCGGGTTCGCTGGTGATGGAAACGCTCCCGATGCAGGGGCGGCTTCGCACCGCCTCGTTGTCGGGCGTGACCGACTCGGCGGCGGCGGGCACCGCGCTCGCCACGGGGAACAAGACCTACAACGAGCGGCTGGGGGTCGACCGCGATCTCGCCAGCGTGGAGAACCTCATCGAACGGGCACAGGCGGCCGGCTACGCCGTGGGCGTGGTCACGACCGACCGCTTGGTGGGCGCCACTCCCTCGGCCTTTTTGGTGCACGAAGAAGATCGCGGCGACTATGCCGCCGTCGCTTCGGCGTGGACGACCAACCTGCCCGACATTTCGCTGGGCGGGGGCACCAACGACTTCTCGGCGCTGTTCAGCTCGATGTCGGCGCAATTGGTCAGCACGCGCGGCGACCTCTTCGCCGCGGTGAACGACGGCCGCCCCCTGTTCGGCACGTTCGCGGGCAACACGTTCCCGTTCGTCGTGGAGGGCTACTCCGCCGATCAGCCCACGCTCGAGGAGATGGCGCAGTACGCCATCGACTACCTCGACGACACCGCCGCAGGCTTTCTGCTCGTCGTCGAAGGGGCCCGCATCGATCACGCCAGCCACGCGATGGACGAGGATTCGGTGTACGACGAGGTGCTCAGCTTCGATGACGCCGTGTCGGCCGGGGTGAGCTGGGCGAGTACCACCCCCCGCGACGTGACGATGGTGGTCACCGCCGACCACGAGTGCGGAGGGCTCAGCATCACGGGGGCTTCCGCCGCGGGGGTGATCCCCACCTCTACGTGGCGCTGGGGCGAACACACGAACGCCGACGTGCCGGTGTACGCGAGCGGCACCCTGACCTCCACCTTCGACGGCCAGCGGCTCGACCACCTCTGGGTGCACGCCGTGCTCGCGGCGTCGATCGATCAGGCCTCCACCGTGACCAGTCCCACCGAGCCCACGTTGGTGGATGGCTACACGAGCGACCTCGGCGCTCAGGTGGCCACCCAGCCCTGGTCAACCTCCTTCGGCGCCGGCTACAACCAGCTCGACGGGCTCTACCTGGTGAGCGACGCAGACGGCCTGCGCGTGGGCGTGGACGGGGTGTTCGAGCGAGGCGACAACGCCGTGCTGGTGCTAATCGACCTCGACTACGGCGGCGCCACCGGCCTCGGCGCCGATCTCGCCCTCGCCGACTCGCTCGACGTGCTCGACGTGGCGCTCAGCACCACCTCGCTCAGCGTTTCGGTGCCGGGCGTGGGCTTCGACGCCGCCTTCGGCGCCCTCGGCGCCGAGGAGATCGGGCTCGTGCAGCTCTCCGAACAGGTGGGACTGCGCGGCTTTGACGGCGACATCGGCGCGCCCGACGATCTCTCTTGGCTAGCCGCGATCAACAACTTCGACGACGGCAACATCGCCGAAGGCGCCGCTGCCGCTGATGCCGGCGCCACGGGGCTCACCGAGAACGGCATGGAGACGCTCCTGCCGTGGACGAGCCTGTTTCCGCTGGGCCTGCCGGCGGGCGGCACGACGGTGGCCGTTTCGGTCGTGCTGGTGAACTACGGGGGCGATTGGGGGAGCAACCAGGCGCTCCCAGGCCTTGCGTCTTCCACGGAGCCCGGCGCCGACCCCATCGAGATCGTGCAGGTGGCGACGCTCAGCGTGGATGGGTCGGGGGTGGCGACGGGGGCGGCGGCACTTTCGCCGTGAGGGGGGGGCGGGGTCGCTACCAAAGCACGCGCACGCCCGGCCACGCGGCCATCGTCTCGTCGCACGTGAGGATGCACAGGTCGTGCACCAGCGCCGTGGCCACGAGGAACCGGTCGGCCGGGTCGGGGTTGGTGTAGCCCGGCAAATCCTGTGAACGAACAGCCACTTCGTGGGTGATCGGCAGTTGGGTTGCCGGCGTCGCGGCTAAGGCCGCCGCGATCCAGGCCTGCGGTTCACGGTCGAGCGTCAAGCGGCGCTTCCGCGCGAGCATCAACACCTCCCAGGGCGAGATGGGCGACAAGAACAGCTCATTGGAGGACTCTCGAAGCGCGGATCGTGCCGTGTCGGACAGCGAGGTGGTCGAGGTAAAGTTCCAAATCCACGCGTGCGTGTCGAGCAGGATTCTCATCCCGGGACACCTTCCCACTCCTCAACCGAAAGCGCCGGGGCGAGAATGTCGCCGGTCACCTTCACGCTCCCGCGCAGCAGCGCTCCCCAGTCGCCTGTCGCCGCGCGGCAGGGCACCAGCGTTGCGACAGGACGACCCCGCTTGGTGATCAGCACGTGCTCGTGGGTCGCTTCCACCTCGTCGAGGACGCGGAGGCAGGTCTGTTTGAACTGTCCGGCGGAGATGGTCTTCATGTCGAACAGTATAGCCATGGACGTTGTCTATGGCCATGAGGAGCCGCGGCCACGGCCACAGCTGGCTGCCCTGTGACCTCCGCCCCACCGTCGCTGCGTCCCGCGCCCCGACCGGCACCGACCTCAGTCGAAGACGATCTCGCCGCCTGGCAAGAAGTACAGGATCAGCATGCGCCCGCCCGAAACGGTGGGCACGTGCCGGCTGCCGGGCGGGTAGGCGATGAAGCGCTGCCGCCGGCCATCGAACGCGGGCTCGCCCACTAGATCGATGCACAACTCCACCTCGCCCCGGGGGTGGGTGTGGGCTCCAGCGGCGGGTCCGCTCATGTCCACCGCATCGATGCTGAGGCCGTGGGTGGTGGCGTCGGCGCGGCTAAGGCGCCCGAACTTCACGCCGCCCGCCTCTTTCGGAGTGAGCCACCCCGCCGCGTGAGCGGCCAGCGCAGTGGCTTCGAGAGCGGCAGTGTCGAGCTCTTCGAGAGCCGCCACGAGCGCGTCGGGATCTCCGGTACCCACAGCGGCGATTCGCGCGGCGATCGGCTCACAGTGGCGAAGGATGTCCTCGCGAGTGACTTCGACCATGGCCTAGTGCGCGTGACTGCCCACGTGAACGTGGATGTCGTCGGGGTGTTCGTGCATGAAGGGGTCGCTCACCGGCACCGCAGGCACCCGCGCCAGCACGTTGAACACCACGGTGACGAAGGCGGCCACAAAGCCGGTGGCCAGACCGATCTCGACGAGGCCGATTGGCAACGTGGGCTTCGTCCACACCTGCGGCATGATGAGCACGAAGCGTTCCAGGAACACGCCGGTTGCGATCACCATCGAGATGCCCACCAGCGACTTCGGGGTCTTTTTGATCCCACGGCTCAGAAGCACCGTGAACGGCATGAAGAAACACATCGAGATCACGACCTTCGAGAGGCCCGACCACGGCTCGATGTACATGCGGAGGATCAGGTACCACGTCTCTTCGGGCATGTTTCCGTACCAGATGGGCAGGAGGTGCGCGAAGAAGTTGTAGGTCCAGAAGATGCACAACGCGAAGATGAGCTTGCCGATGTCGTGGAAGTGCTTGGGGGTGAGCAGGTGGCCGATCTTCAGCCAGTCCGACGCGAACACCGCGATGATCACTGTCCAGTTTAGGGCGAGCCACACGTTCGACACGAAGTGCCACGCGGGGAACATGTTGGCGTACCAGTGCGGCGCCAGCGACATGATGTTGTCGACCGCGAAAAGGCTGAAGAACACCGCGTAGAGGACCACGATCACCGGCGCGAGGCGGATGTTCTTCTGGTAGGTGTCCTCTACTTCTACGGCCTTTCCTCGCCAGCCTGCCGTGAGGTTGGTCCAGAACGCAGGCGTGCGCGATCCGAGGGTCTCCGCCGCCACGCCCATGTCGGCGCGCATCGAGTTGCGGATGAACACGAAGTCGAGCACCATCAGGATGCCCAACATCCCCAGATTTCGGGCCACGAAGAAGCCCGGCTGCAGCCACGTGGCCTTGTGGGGGGGCATCTCCTCGTGCATCCACGGGAAGATTTCCAGCCCGCCGAGGGCCAAGAACAGGATGTAGAGCGCGTAGTTCACCGGCATGAAGAACCAGAACGATTCGCCGATGCGCTTGAACGGGCGACCCCAGCGGCCGAGCGTGATCGTTTGGATCACGGCGAACATCAGGCCACCCTGCGCGATGCCCATGAAGTACACGATGCACACGAGGAGCACGCCGAGCGTGCGGTTGTGCTCGGTGGAGAGCCCGATGGCGAGGGCACCAAGGCCGATGAGGATGCCCACCAGACCGAAGGTGCGGACGCCGGCAGGCACCGTCCGGGGAGTGCTGGCCAAGGTGGCGGAGCAGTCGGGGCCGGGGCCGACGGTGCGGCGGGTGGCGGCGAGGAGATCGACGGCGCTCATTGCGGCACTTCCGGGGCGGGCGGGGTGTAGGCCCCGTTGGGGAGGGTGCGGATGTAGGCCACGACCGACCATCGTTCGGCGTCGGTGAGGAGCGGGCCGTAGGCCGGCATTCCCGCGCCGATCGCGGCCTGGACCGCGGGGCGGGTGGCGGAGGCTCCGGCGCTGCCATTGCCGCCGTTGCGGATGGTGGCGTAGAGGTAGCCGTCGCTAAGGGTGTTCACCCGACTGCTGGAGCCGCTCAGGTTCGGGGCCGCCATGGGGAAGCGCCGGATGCCCTTCTCCACATCGTTCACCGTGACCGGGCCGTTGCCCGCGCCCTCGAGCCCATGGCAGGGCGCGCAGTTCACGCGGAACATGCGCGCACCGGTGGCGAGGTGCTGGGGGTCACTGGAGTAGGGGTCGATTAGGGCGTTGGTGGCTTCGACGTCGAGCCGGTTCACGCTGGGCACGGCGTCGTTCTGTGCGTACCCCAAGCCGCGGGCCTTGGGGGCGGTGCCGGCCCGGCGCGCCAGCACGGCTTCGGGCTGCGGCTTCATGCGCCACTCGTAGGCCTTGAAGGTGAGGCCATCGATCATGTCGATGTCCCAAGGGGAGGCCCAGGCCGCGCCCGCGACGAAGAGCGCGCCGGCGACCAGCCAACGAGCTCGCTTCTTGGTTTCAGCCATGGGTCACCTCGGTGGCGCCGGACGATTCGAGGATGTGCATGATCTCGGCGAGCCGCGACCCGCTGCGCTCGAACACGATGCCGAAACAATCGTTGGTGAAGCGAGGGTCGTGCATCTGCGGGGGGAGGTTCACCGCCGGGAGACCGGTGTTCTTGAGCATGCCCATGAGCGTGAACATCGCCGCCCACAGAATGGTGCCCTCGAAGGTGACCACCAGGAACGGCGGAATCGACACCAGCGGCTTGCCGCCAGGAATGATCATCGGCCAGTTCGCGTGGGTCAGGGCGGCCAAGGAGAAGATCATCGAGCCGCCCAACAGGCCGCCCGCGAGGGTGAACCAGCGAACGGGGCTCGGCTCCCCCTTGTAGATCATCTCCTCGATCTCGTGGCGCGGGATGGGGCTCAGCACCGTGAACTCCTTGATGCCCACCGCATGGAGATCATGGATTCCTTGCAGGAGACAGTCGAGGTGTCGGTACACCGCCTTGACCGGGGCGCCGGCGGGACCGGCAACGTGGGCTTGGCTCATTTGGCGGCGGCCTCCTCATCGTGCTTGAGCGGGGGACGAAGCGTTTCTTTGATCTCCGCGATCGCCACGGCAGGCATGATCTTCACGAAGAGCAGGAACCAGGTGAAGAACCACGCGAAGGAGCCAACCAGAATGCCGATCTCAATGTAGGTGGGCGTGTAGTACACCCATGCGGCCGGGTCGTAGCTGTGGGCCAGCGACGTGACGATGATGTTGTAGCGCTCGAACCACATCCCGATGTTGATCACGATGCTCACCAGCAGGAGGCCCATGAACGAGGTGCGAATCTTCTTGAACCACCAAAGCAGCGGAATCGTGCAGTTACACAGCGCCATCGTGCCGAAAACCCACCAGTACTTGCCAACGACACGGTCGGAGAACGTGCCCCACTCGTAGGGGTTGTCGGAGTACCAAGCGATGAAGTACTCGCAGCCGTAGGAATACGTGAGAATCCCTCCGGTGAACATGCACAGTTTGGCGAGGTGTTCGAAGTGCCACGTGTGGATGTACGCTTCGAGCTTGAAGGCCTTCTGCAAGGGCAGCATCAGCGTGATCACCATCGCGCAGCCCGAGAAGATGGCGCCCGCCACGAAGTAGGGCGGGAACAAGGTGCTGTGCCAGCCGGGCGTGTCGGCCATCGCGAAGTCCCACGACACCACGCTGTGCACCGAGAGCACCAGAGGGGTGGCGATCGCGGCAAAGAAGCCGTAGGCCGCCATGTAGTGCCGCCACTGCCGGTCCGTTCCACGCCAGCCGAGCGCCATGACCGAGTAGATCTTGTGGGTGTAGCCGCGCGTGTTGTCTCGCACCGCGGCAATGTCGGGCACGAGCCCGATGAAGAAGAACACGGTGGACACCGTGAAGTACGTGCTGACCGCGAACACGTCCCACATCAACGGCGACTTGAAGTTCTGCCAGAGCTGCCGCTGATTTGGATAGGGGAACAGCCAGTAGGCCTGCCAGGCTCGCCCGACGTGGATGGCCGGGAACAGCGCGGCCGTCATGACCGCGAAGATCGTCATCGCTTCTGCAGCCCGGTAGATGCCGGTGCGCCAGCGGCTGCGCGTGAGAAAGAGGATCGCGCTGATCAGGGTGCCGGCGTGGCCAATACCGATCCAGAACACGAAGGTCGTGATGTACACGCCCCAGAACACCGGCGGGTGGTACCCAGCAACGCCGAGGCCCCACACCAACTGCATAGCCCAGCAGCCGCCGCCGATCGCCAGCCCCAGCAGCGCGAGCGCCATCAGGCCATGCCACGCCATCGTGGGCGAGAACAACGGCCGCATGATGTCGCGGTTGACTTGAGCGTAGGTGAGCTTGTCGGACATCAGCCCTCCTTGTGTTCGGCGCCGTGGCCGGGAGCGGGTGCTTCGTGCTTGTCTTCGCCGCCGCCATGGCCGCCACCGTGGCCGCCACCGAAGGGCGCCGCGTGGTGGCTCACCCGCGCCATGTAGCGAACACCCGGCTTGGTGTTCAGCTCGCCCAAGAGGGTGTAGGCGCGCGGGCTGCTGCCAACCTTCCGCACCACCGAGGTGGTTTCGTTCCAGTTCCCGAACTCAATCGCCTCGGAGGGGCACGCGGCCGCGCACGCCGTGAGGCGCTGCAGAGCGGCATCGGGTACGCGGTGCTTCTCCATGACCACCGGCTTGCCGGGCTCGCGGGAAGCGAAGGCCTGGTCGCGCCAGCTGTCTTTCACGGTGCGAACGCGCTGCACGCAGAAGGTGCACTTCTCCATCACGCCCATCTCGCGGGAGGAGAGGTCGGGGTTCAGCATCAGGTGGTAGCTCTCCGGCCACTCCCACGTGTGGTAGTTGAATCGCCGCGCGGTGTAGGGGCAGTTGTTCGCGCAGTAGCGCGTGCCCACGCACCGGTTGTAGATCATGGCGTTGAGGCCATCGAGGTTGTGGTAGGTAGCCAACACCGGGCAAACGCCCTCGCACGGCGCGTGGGCGCAGTGCTGGCAGAGCGCCGGCAGGTAGCGAACGTCGGGGTGGTCGGCGTCGCCTTCGAAGAACCGGTCCATACGGATCCAGTTCATTGTGCGGCCTTTGCGGAGCTGGTCGGGACCCACGAAGGGCGTGTTGTTCTCGATCGCGCAGGCCACCTGACACGCACCGCAGCCGTTGCACGCGTTGGTGTCGATCACCATCGAGAAGCGGTAGGTGGGGTGTTGGGGCTCCGGATACATGTCTACCGGGCCGGCTGCCTCGACACGAGGGTCGGTCGGCAGGTGGTGGATCGGCACGATGGACTGGGCCTCGCCCTCCACGTGTGCCACGGCGTCGGCGGCGTTCACGACCGCGGCGATCGTGCGGCCATCCTGGTTCATGCTGCCGCACAGCGGGTGCACACCGCTCTCACCCTGGGCCCGCGAGATGCGCACCCTCGAGGTGAGCACCAGCGCACCCGAAGCGGGGTCTGCCTCGCCCGCGAGCACGCTGAAGGCGTTGGCGCCGCGCCCCTTGGCGTAGCGGCCGGTCTTCTTGCCGTTGCCCATGCGAAGGGCGACAGTGTCTTCACGCACGGTGGGTGCGCCGAACCAGCCGACCGTCACGTGGCCGTGGTCGGTCTCCAACTTCACGAGGTCTTTCTCACCGAGCCCGAGCGACTCGGCGGTGCGCGGATGGATCTCCGCCCATGCGCCCCAGAAGAAGGTGCTCACCGAGTCGGGGAGCTCCTGTGCCCAAGGCACGTTGGCCCAGCGGCCGTCACCGAGGTGGGAGGCGAAGAGGACAAGAGCGCGGTCGCCACTGGAGGCGGCACCCGCCGCGGGCAGGGCCGCCGCGGTCCAAAGCACGTTGGTGAGGGCCGGATGGCCCGCGGACACGCCGGTGGCCTGCGTGTCCGCCCACCACGCCGCGGGGTCGGCTCCGGCCGGCATCACGAGGGCGAGCCAGCGACTCTTCACCAGGTCGCCGAAGGAGGCGGCCGCGGCCGCCGCCGTTGCGATCGAGAAGGCGGGCGGGGCGGGGGCTACCACCGCGGCGGCTTCGCCTGCGGCAGCCTCTCCCTCGGCCGGCACCGGCACCACTGGGGCGGGCTCGCTGGCTGGCCCTGCGGCGGGTGCAGCTTTGACGAGGGCCAAAAGCGTGTCGCCCAAGCCGCGGGTGTCGTGCAGCGGCACCATTGCAGGCTGGCCGAGCACGTGGAGCGCAGACTCCACGCTCGCATCGCTCCACTGCTCGAGGCCGGAGCCTGTGGGCAGAACGAGCGTGTTGGCACCGCTGGAGTCATTGAGTTCGTCGGCGAGCTGCACCACCAGCTGCACGCGTGCGAGAGCGTCGGCCGCCTTCGTGGCCGGCGGCAGCGCGTGGAGGAGGTCGACCCCGTCGAGGAAGAGCACGCCGAGGTTGCCGGCGGCGGCCTCCTCGAGGAGGGCCTTTACGTCGGCGTAGCTGTTCACCTGGCCGGGCCGGAAGCCGCGGCCGAACTGCACCGAGGTGCCGATGTTGCCCAGCACTACATTGCAGAGAAGGGTGGCCACGGCGAGGGCGGTGGCGTCTGCGCCTTGGGTGCCCGGACCGCCGGGGAGCACCACCGAGGGGGCTGCCGTGAGCATTGCAGCGACTTCGGCGAGGCGCGCCTCGGCGATTCCGCTCGCGGCGCAGGCCGCGTTCACGTCTACCGAGCTGAGCAGCGAGGCGCCGGGGCCCGCGTAGGCGGTGGTGGCGGCGCAGAGCTTGGCGAGCGCCATGGCGACCTGAACTTCTGTGCCGGGGGCCGCGCTCACCCAGTCGTCGCAGCCGATGCTGGAGCTGCCCAGGCGGGGCTCGATCGCCACGAGGCGCGCCGTGAAGCCATCGTGCGCAGGGTTCTTAGCTTTGGCCCAACCCTTTCGCATGCCCATCGAGCCGAAGGCGCTCTCTGCGAAGTCGAAGCCGAACGTGACGACCGTGCGGGCCGAAGACAGCTCGTACACGGGGAGTTCGTCGACACCGAACGCGGCGCGTGAGGCCGCGAGCAGGGTTTCAACGCCCAGCGGTTCCCAATGAACTCGCCGCATGCCGCCCGCGGCGAGCACGTCGAGCAGCGCCGCCGCGGTACCGGTGCGGTACCGCCCCAGCCACGCCACGGTCTTGCCGGCCGCACGGGCGGCGGTCACGGCGTCGAGCATGCGCTTGTCGGCGTCGGCCCAGGAGAGGGTCGCCCCGTTCTCCGAGGGGCCGGCCAGCCGGTCGGGGCCGTAGGCGCCGATGAGATCGAAGTGGCCGCGCGTACACAGCCCCGGCCCAGTGGGGTGGTCGGGGTTGCCCTCTACACCCACCACGCGGCCGTCGTTGTTGCGGGCCACGAGCCCGCAGGCGGTGGCGCAGCCGTTGCACAACGAGGCGTAGTAGCTGGCAAGGCCGGGCTGTACGTTCTCGGGGTTCACGACGTACGGAAGCACCTCTTCTTGGGGCACCTTGTAGTCGTAGGCGCAGGCCGCGGCGGTCGCCGAGGTAGCAACCGCGCCTGCTTTCAGGAAGTCGCGGCGGTTGAGTCCGTCCATGGTGGCTCCCGCTACTTGTGACAGGTCCAGCAGTCCTTCAGCTCAGCACGCCGAAGTTCTGCTTTGGTACCGTAGTTTTGGTCGATGCTCTCATGCTGGGCGTGGCAATCGAGGCACCAGCCCATGCTCAATGGCGCTACGCGCTCGTTCACCGTCATGTCCTGAACTTCGCCGTGGCATTCCTGGCAGTCCAGCCCCGCCACCACGTGGCGCTTGTGCGAGAAGTAGACGTAGTCGGGCACGTCGTGCACCTTCTTCCAAGGGATCACCTCCCCCTTCTCCCAGTAGTCCTTGAGCTTCACCAGCTCGGGGCGCTCGGTGGTATCGACGAGGGAGTGGCACCCCATGCACACGCTGGTGGCCGGCACACCCGCATGGATGCCCTTCCGAGCGTTGCTGTGGCAGTAGTTGCAGTCCATTCCGAGCGTGCCCACGTGCCGCTCGTGGGTGAACGCGATGGGCTGTTCGATCGCCTCATCGAGGGGGGCTCCGACGGTGACCACCAGCCCGCGGTCGAAGATCTCCGGGGGGAGGAGGTTCTTCATCCCGATCGTGAACGTTTCCTCCTCAGCGGGCGCTGGGGGATCTTCGGCGTTGGCCCGTGTGGCGAAGCCCGCCATCCCCACGGCCGCGCCTGTGAGGAGCACGATTGCCAGGGTGGCCCGGGTGAACTGTCGCATCTTTCTTCCGGCTGGTGGAGTGGGCGCCGCATCCTAATGCGGGGTGGGGCGGCCCACAAGGGGAGTGGGCTGCTACTTGCTACGGAGTTCGGCGTCGATGTACGAAAGTACTTCCCAAGCTTGATCCTCGGTTAGCCCGAGCGGCGCCATCGCCGTTCCGCTCACGCCGTTGCTCACGATCCAGTGTTTCGTACCGATCGTCGTGGCATCCCAGCGTTCCTTCCAGTTGAACTGCGCAGGCTTCTGGGGAAGGGCGGCGCCGGCGATTCCATCGCCCGCGCCGGAGGCACCATGGCAGGTCACGCACTTGGCGTACAGGGCCTTTCCGGCGGCGATGGCCGCCGGATCGCCCGCTTTGGGGTTGGGCCGCGCGTCGGCGGCGGCCGCCTTCGACTTCTCGTAGGCGGCGAGGGCCAGCTCGTCGGGGGTGTAGGGGCCCGAGGGGGCGGCCACCGGGGCGGCTACCGGCACGGGTACCGCTACGGGAGGTGGGGCGACGGGTGCCGGGGGCGCGGGCGGCGCCGGCTCCTCGCCACCGCAGGCACTCAGCCACGCGAACAACACAACGCTGACCATGTGTAGACTCCCTGTAGACGGCGCGCGATTAGCCCGGCGCCGCCCTGCTCGCCACCCGAGTTAGAGGTACCCGACAGGTCGTAGCGAGTACATGGCAGACATCAACGCATTGAAGGCAGACTCTTCATCGTGGACATCCTCGCCGGAGTCGATCGCCGCCAGAACTTCCTCGATCGGGTAGCCGCGGAGGGTGGCCAGCGCCGCCTCCTCGTCGATGATCGCGGCAGCGGTGATGGCATCGAACTTGAACATGCGAGACTCGGGACTGGTCTCCCCTAACCGACGACCGCCCGGCCGAGGATTGGCGCCGCGGATTAGCGGCGGGGGAGAGAGTCACGCTTCAGCCGGGGCGGTACAGGAGTGCGCCGCCGATGCCGCCTGCCCAACGCGCGCCCGGTCGCGGCGCCCCGAACCCTCCCCGTGCGGATCACTGGAGTCGGTACGGCACAATGACGCCGGGTTCACCCTCGGTGAAGTCACGTGTGTTCCGAGTGGCAAGGTCACGACCGTGCACACGTGCGGTTGCGAAGATGATCGCGTCGGGGAGCTTCAGGCGGCGGGCTCGGCGCAGGAGGACCGCTTCCTCGGCCACGGAGTCGTCGAGCGGAACCACTTCGAACGCTGCGAGCAAGGCGCGTACGGTGCGCTCCTCCTCTGCGCCGACCGCACCCACCATCACCTCCATCCACGTGATCTGACTGATGGCGCCCCCTCGCAGGTGGCGTACGTACTCCGTAGCGTTGACGGAGCCGGCCAGAACGTCGATCAGGATGCAAGAGTCCAACAGCGGGCTCAACGGCCCTCCCATTCGGAGCGCAGCCGCTCCTGCTCCTCAAGGCCGTCGCGCACGCGCCCCTTCCACAATCCACACGCAGCTACGATCGCGCCGAGTCGCGCGTCGTCGTCATCCAGCAACAGGGTCACTGCTCGCCTCACGGCCTCGGCCCGGCTCACTCCTCGCGACGCACGCCACGTGTCGAGGGCTGCCAGCTGTTCGGCGGGAAGCTCGATGATGGTCCGCATGCCGTCATCATAGTGCGTCATCATGCGGACCGCAACGGCCGGGTGATGTGGTGGGGGCGGTGGGACTTGAACCCACAAGGGTATACACCCGGGGGATTTTGAATCCCCTGCGTCTGCCATTCCGCCACGCCCCCGCGCGTTCCGGACACACGTTTTACTTCGCCGCCGGCACCGCGCAAGCGGGTCGGCTACGATGTGCGGCGGAGAAGACTGGCATGGCGCGCGTATTCGTGGCTCTTGTTCTGCTTGCTGGCTGCGACCAGCAAAAGATCGCGCTCGGGCAGGGTGGCGACGATGATGCGCGGCTCTTCGCCGACGTCTACACGTGGAAGTGCGAGGAGCGCACCGAGACCGACATCACCTACTACAACGGCGTGTACAGCTACCAGGTCTCGTTCGAGTACGCGCCCGACGAGCTGGTCAAGCGCGATCTCCCGGCGGCAGGCTGCACGAGCGGGCTGGACATGTTCCCGAACGGCGCCGGCAGCGGCGGCGTGAACATCCCCGACGCGGGAAACCCCGAGTGGACCAACGGCGAGATTTCCGGCACGCTCACCCAACAGAGCGATGGCTTCTACTTCGACGACGTCTACGGAAAGGTTCAAAATTGCAGCTACGCGGAGGACCTCATCGGAGATGGCACCGCGCTCTCGGGAGCGGGCAGCTTCAGCGGCGCCGTTTCGCCCGCGGCCGGCACGCTCGATGATGTAGAGATCAGCGACTACGACCTAACTACCGGACTCGCGTACGGAGCCGAGGTGGAAGTGTCGTGGACCCAGAAGGGCTGGCAGGATTCCTGGGTGCAGCTGCGTGCCGAAACGGACGGCGACCTTGTCGACTCGGTCACGTGCAACACCGGCGGCTCCAACACCTTCACGGTCGACGAAGGGGTGTGGGCGCTGATGAACAGCGCGATCGAGCCGGATGTCACCAACCTTTTCGTCACGGTGCAGAACTCCGAGACGACGACGACGGCGGACAACCAGCGGATTGAACTGGTTACTCGAGTGATCCACGCCGCCGTCGTGCGCTGACCCCTGGAATCCTGATGTCGGTGGTGCTCGTCGTCGATCCGCTCGCTCAGACAGCGCAACGCGTGGCGCAGGCGCTCGTGGGCACGCACCTCGAGATTCGTACGGCCCGCGATGCGAACGAGGCCGAGGTCATCCTCGATCGTGATGATGTTGTGGCCGTATTCACCGCGGTGGCGCTGCTGGGCGGCAACCCCTACGACCTCACCCGCAGCGTGCATGCCCGTCATCCGGCCGCGGCCGTGTTCCTGGTTTCAGGTGGGTTCGACGTGGTCAACCACGAGCGAGCTGCCGAGGCGGGGATTGCGGGCCGACTCTCTCGCCCCTTCACCTCGGAGGCCGTTCGTCGCGCCCTTGAAGGTGCGCTGGGCCCCATCACGGCCGGCTTGGAGGACCCCGAGTCCCCTGAGGAGACCCTCGACCCCGGCTCGGTCGAGGCGCTCGGCGAGGGTGAAGCCGTCGTCCCGTTCCCGGTATCGGCGGATCGTCAGCGTGCGCCGGCCGCGCCGCGGCTGGTAAAGGCTCCCGTGCCTGTGCCGGCGCCGCCGGTGGGGGATGAACGGCGTGCGAGCTTCCTTCCTCGGGACTGGCGCACCCTCCCCCCGGTGCAGGTTGATCCCGAGGTGGTCGGGCCGGCGCTCGAGCGGGCCATCTTGGCTGTGCTACCGGAGGTTGTGGAGATTCTGCTCAACAAGGCGATCACCACCTCGCCGGCCTTTCGGGAGATGGTGGAGGTGGCGGTGGAAGCCGCGCTTCGGGAAGAGTTGCCCGGCATCGCACGCAAGGTGATCCGTGAGCGCCTAGCTGAGATCGAGCGCGGAGAGGGGTAGATCGGGGGCAACGCGCGGGGCCGGCTCGCCGGCTGCTCCCGCAGCCCGCGTCAGCGCCGCTGCCCGGTGAACACCCAGGCCGCTCCGGATTCCGCTCCGGCGCCAGACCAGCCGATCGCGCCGAGGATCACGTCGTCCACGCCGTCGCCGTCTACGTCGCCGGCGCAAGCGCTGGCATTCGCGAGGCCGGCGGCGGCGAGGTCGGGCTCCCAGGACCAGGCGGCGGTGGGATCGGGGCCTCCCGGCCCCCCGCGGTGGAGCGAGGCGGCGCCTTCGCCCTCGTGCCCATTGCTCACGCCGGAAGCCGCCACCAGCACGTCGTCGTAGCCATCCGCATCCACGTCGCATCCCCCGCTCACGGCTTGGCCGAGGTGGGCGCCCTCCTGCTGGCCGAAACGTTCCCACGCTGCCCCGGCCAAGCCGGTGGCAGAGCCGTGGTACAGGCGCACCATGCCCTCCGCCGGGTGCGTGCCCGTATGGCTCATGCAGCCCATCACCACGTCGTCGTAGCCATCGCCGTTCACGTCGCCCGCTGAGGAGACGGGGTAGCCGCACAGCGAGTTGGGGCCCGCCGGCTCCGCGGACCACGAGGGGGCACGGCCGAGCCCAAAGGGTGAGCCGTGGAAGACCCACGCGGTGCCCTCTTCGGGCGCGGCTCCATCCCAGAAGGCCGCGCCGACGATCACATCGGCGAAGCCGTCGGCGTTCACGTCGCCGGCGCCCGCCACGGAGAAGCCGAGCATCGCGCCGGCTTGGCCAGAGGCGTAGGTCCAGTCCGGGTCGGGGCGGAGGCCTGCCAACGACCCGAAGAAGAGGTGTACCCGCCCTTCGGCGGGGCGGAGGGCGCTGCCGTAGTACTTTTCGCCGATGAGCACGTCAGCGTAGCCGTCGCCGTTCACGTCGCCGGCGCCCGCCACGCTGCGGCCGAGCCAGGAGCCCTGGTTTTCGGAGTCGTAGGTCCAGTCGGGCTCGGTTTGCAGGCCGCCGGCACTGCCCCGAAAGAGGTACACCCGCCCGTTGCCTCCCGACTCCGTGGGGTGGTTCGCCGCAGCCACCACCACATCGTCGAAGCCGTCGCCGTTCACGTCGCCCACGCCCGCTACCGCTTCGCCTAGGAAGGCTTCGGGTACCCCTCCGCGAAGCTCCCAGCTTGGGCTCGGAGAAGGGCCCCCCGGGCCGCCGGCGTGGAGGTACACCGCGCCCTCCAGGAGCCAGTCGAGGTGGGAGTTGCGCACCCCCACCAACACCTCGTCGAAGCCGTCGCCGTTCACGTCGCCGGCGGAAGCCACGCTAAAGCCGTACCGGTCTTTCGTTGCGAGGCCCTCGCCCTGCCACACGGGCGCGAGGCTGAGCGGCGGTTGGGCGGGGTCGGCAGCGGTGTCGCCTGCGGTGTCGGTGTCGGTAGGTGCGGTGTCGCGAGCGGTGTCGGGCGCGGTGTCGCCGGTGTGGCCCGCTGTGTCGGGTGCGGTGGCGGTGTCGTGCGTGCCCGGGGCCGTCGGCTCGGCGAGACACGCGCCGAGGATCGATGCGAACACCGGCGCGCGCAGTAGCACCCCGCCCCCCGACACACACAGGCTCCCGGCACCGGATGACGGCATTGGCCCATGGTAGCGCGTCGCGCCCGTGATAGCCGCCCGGCCTGTTTCGAGGCGACCGTGACCCCTCCCGCTCCCGAGCTCCCCCAGTTCTACGATCCGCACGCCGCCTTCCAGCGGTACGCCTCCGCTTGGGAAGCGTCGGGTGTGAACAGCCCCGCCGCCGACGCGCCGGGGGAGCCCTACTGCATCGTGATTCCCCCGCCGAACGTGACCGGCAGCCTCCACATGGGGCACGCGCTCAACAACACGCTCCAGGACGTGCTGATCCGCTACAAACGCATGGACGGGTTCAACGCCGTGTGGATTCCGGGCACCGACCACGCGGGCATCGCGACGCAGTGGATCGTGGAGAAGCAGCTCCGTGCGAAGGGGATCGATCGCCGCGAGCTGGGCCGCGAGAAGTTCCTCGCCTGCGTGTGGGAATGGAAGGAGCAGTCAGGCGGCACGATCGTGAGTCAGCTCAAGCGGCTGGGCGTGAGCTGCGACTGGTCGCGGGAGCGGTTCACCCTCGACGAGGGGCTCTCAGCCGCGGTGCGCGAGAACTTCGTGAGGCTCGTGGAGGAGGGGCTCATCTATCGGGCCACGCGCCTCATCAACTGGGACCCGGTGGGGATGACGGCCATCAGCGACCTCGAGGTGGAAACCGAGGAGAACGTACAGGGGGAGCTGTGGAGCTTCGCCTACCCGCTGAGCGACGGCAGCGGCGAGATCGTGGTGGCCACCACCCGCCCCGAGACGATGCTCGGCGACACCGCGATCGCCGTACACCCCGACGACCCGCGCTACCAGCACTTGATCGGGCGCACGGTACGCCACCCGATCCTCGGGCGGGAGATTCCGATCGTGGGCGACGCCATCCTCGTCGACCCGGCGTTCGGCAGCGGCGCAGTGAAGGTGACGCCCGCGCACGACTTCAACGACCATGCAGTCGGCAAGCGCCACGATCTCCCGCTGCTCACCATCTTCACGCTCGACGGCAGGGTGAACGCGGAAGGGGGCCCGTATGAGGGCCTCGACCGATTCGATGCCCGCACGAAGATCAAGGCGGATCTCGAAGCCATGGGCCTCGGGCGCGGCAGCAAGCTCAACGTGATGACGCTCCCGCGCAGCCAGCGCTCGGGTGCGGTTGTCGAGCCGATGGTGAGTACGCAGTGGTTCGTGCGCACCAAGCCGCTCGCGGAGCCCGCGCTCGCCGCCGTGGAGCAGGGCCTCACCACGTTCCACCCGCGCCAGTGGGAAAATACCTACTTCGCCTGGCTTCGTGACATCCAGGACTGGTGCATCTCCCGCCAACTGTGGTGGGGGCACCGCATTCCGGCGTGGCATTGCGCAGCGTGCGGCGAAACCACGGTGTCTCGCGTGGACGTGACCGCGTGCGGCACGTGCGGAAGCGCCAACGTGGCGCAGGACGAGGATGTGCTGGACACCTGGTTCAGCTCGGCATTGTGGCCCTTCTCCACGCTCGGCTGGCCCGCGCGCACACCCGAGCTGGCGAAGTGGTACCCGAACGCCGTCCTCATCACGGGCTTCGACATCATCTTTTTCTGGGTGGCCCGGATGATGATGGCCGGCCTGCACAACCTCGGCTCCGTGCCCTTTCACGACGTGTACATCCACGGTCTGGTGCGCGACGAGAACGGCGACAAGATGTCGAAGACCAAGGGCAACGTGGTTGACCCGCTCGTGGCCATCGAGAAGCACGGCACCGACGCCTTCCGCATCACCCTCACTTCGCTCGCGGGCCTCGGGCGCGACCTGTCGTGGAGCGACAAGCACGTGGAAGTGTGGACCCGGTTCCAGAACAAGGTGTGGCAGAGCTTTCGGTTCTTGCGGATGCACGTGAACGAGAAGCCCGCGCCGGCCCCCCTCGGCCCGATGGACCGCTGGATTCTGGCTCGTGCCGGCGTGGCCGTTCAGAACGTGCGCAGCGCGATCGACAGCTACCGCTTCAACGACGCCACGGCCGAGCTTCACCGCTTCGTGTGGTACGAGCTGTGCGATTGGTACCTCGAGTTCTCCAAGGCCGCGCTCTACGGCGAAGACGAAGCCGAGAAGGCGGCCGCGCGGCACACGCTGTGGACGGTGTACTCGGCCGTGGCGCGTCTTCTGCACCCCTTCATGCCCTTCCTCGCCGAAGAGCTGTGGCAGAACCTGCCCGGCAGCGAGGGGAGCGTGGTGCGGGCGCCATTTCCGCGCCCCGACGACTTCCCGCCCGCAGACGACACGCTGGCCGAGGTCGCGCTCCTGCAGGAGACGATCGTGGCGGTGCGCCGCGTGCGCGCGGAGAAGGAGGTGTCGCCGCGCGTGCCGCTGCAGCTCGTTTCGCAGGGCCTCGGCGCGTTGGGCCGCTACCACCGCGTGCTCGACGACCTCGCGAAGGTGACGGTGTGTACGGGCGAGAAGCCCGACGCGTGCGCCACCGTCGTCGTGGAGGGCATCGAGGGCTGGATTCCGCTAGCGGGTGTGCTCGACCTCGACAAGGAGCGCGAGCGGCTCGCGGCGCAGATCACCAAGGCTCAGAAGTCGGTGGACTTCTTGCGGAACCTGCTCGGCAACGAGGGCTTCGTGGGCAAGGCGAAGCCCGAGCTTCTGGCTAGTCGCCGTGCAGAACTAGAAGGCGACGAAGGCCGGCTGGCCACACTCACGGCGGCGCTCGCCGCTCTGGGCTAGGGGCGGCCGGGACCCTCGCGGGCTTGCGGCCTCGCGGCCCACCAACGTCAGGCCGTCGCAGACTCTCCGCCCCCGCCCTCGCCCTTTCTTCCGACACCCGTGAGTGCCCCCACGCCAACGGCGCCGCGTCCTGCTCCGGCCGCGAGACCGCCGAGAGCCCGGGTCCCCCTGAGGTGCCCGCTTTTCCCTCAACCCGCTATGATCGCGCCATGCTGCTGCTGTTGACGATCGCCTGCGGAGAACCGGGGCCCGAGCCCGTGGAGGGTGAAACCGCGGCCGCCCCTGACTCGGGGGATTCGGGTGGAGATTCCGGCAGAGATAGTGGCGAGGACAGCGGCGACACCGGCGTTGTCGAGGTGGTTCGTACGCTGCGCCTCGGCATCCCCAGCTACGCCGCGCCGGGAACGGCCGAGTGGGAAGGCTTTGTGGTCGGAGCCGCAGCCACCGACGGTTTTGTGATCCTCAACCCCGACTCGGGGCCCGGCAGCAACATCGACGAAACCTACGTGACCGCGAGCGCAGACGCCCGAGCGCGCGGTGTGCGAGTGCTCGGCTACGTCCCGACCACCTACGGCACGCGCGACCCGGAGCATGTCGACGGCGATGTGAACCAGTACACCACCTGGTACAACGTGGATGGCGTGTTTTTCGACGAGGTGAGCAGCGACTGCGAGGCCTTCGCTGCCTGGTACGCAGCCCGCGCCGCCGCGGCGAACGGTCTCGTTTCGAGCGGCGACGCCCTCGTCGTGTACAACCCCGGCGCCATCACCTGTGCCGAACACCTCGATGGCGCCGACGTGATCGTGGTGGCGGAGGACCGGATGGCCCAGCTCACTCGCTTCGTGGCCGCCGAGTGGATGGCCGCCTACCCGCCCGAGCGGTTCATGTTCCTCGCGTACGACGCGCCGGGCGTGGACCTCGGCCAAAACCTCAAGTTCGTGCACGACCAGGGCATCGGCTGGACCTACATCACCGACGACCGGCCCCGCGACCCGTGGGACGAGTTGCCGACGTACTGGGACGCCGAGGTGGCTGCGGTGGTGGAGTTCGTGGAGTAGGGCGCTCCTGGCGACTCATCGCGATTCGCGGGAGTTCGCGGCCCGAGCTGAGCCGCTGCAGCAAGCCCCGCGGAGTCTGTTGACAACCTGACGATCGGTTGTGGGGCACTGCCGTTGGACGGGGCGGTGACGGGCTGGGTGACGCTGTGGGCCGTGCCGCCCGAGCCCCGCTGCGGGGCGAGCGGAGGGGCGGCCAATAGCGGCAGGACCCCTCACCAACGCTGGCGTCTGCTCAGCGCCCCCCGGCAAGGCGTCGGGCTGGCACGAGACCTTCGCCCCCACGGCGCCGCGTCCTGCGCGGCGAACAGTGTCGAAGGCTGTCAGCGATCAGATCGTGCGCACGCGGCCAGCCAACTCCGGAGCGCGCTGCCTCGCCGCCGCCGTGGCATTCCGAGCGTCGACGATTCGAGGCGCGTGCCGCAACACGAAGTCCCAGTCGAAGTCGGGATGGTCGGTGAGGATCACGGCCACGTCGGTGCCTTCGAGCAGGGCTGCGGTGAGGGCTTCGTTGCGCAACCCGCCGCTGTCGAGGGTGAGCTCGGGAACGTAGGGGTCGTGGTAGGCGACGACGGCGTGGCGGGCACGCAAGCGGCTGAGCACATCGAGGGCGGGCGACTCGCGCATGTCGGCGACCCCTGCTTTGTAGGCCACGCCGAGGGCGAGCACGCGGCTGCCGTTGAGCGGGAGGCGGGCCTCGTTGAGCAGGTCGGCCACGACGTCGACGACGTGCTCCGGCATTCGCCCGTTGATGGCGTCGGCCAGCTCCACAAAGCGCGCGGTGAAGTTGTGCGCACGCAGCTTCCACGCAAGGTAGTGCGGGTCGACCGGGATGCAGTGGCCGCCGAGGCCGGGGCCGGGCTTGAAGGGCATGAACCCGAACGGCTTGGTGGCCGCCGCTTCGATCACCTCCCACACGTCCACGCCCAGCTCGTGGCAGATCAGCGCGAACTCGTTGACCAGCGCGATGTTCACCATGCGAAAGGTGTTCTCGAGCAGCTTCACCGTTTCGGCGGTGGCCGGGGAGCTGACGACGTGCACCGTGTCGCAGGCGCGGCCGTAGAGCGCAGCCGCGGCCGTGGTGCAGGTGGGGGTGACCCCGCCGATGACCTTCGGCGTGTTGCGGATGCCGAAGCGGAGGTTGCCCGGATCGACCCGCTCAGGCGAGAAGGCGACCGCCACCTCGACGCCAGGCCGCAACCCTTTGGCCTCGAGCATCGGCACGAGGATCTCTTCGGTGGTGCCCGGGTAGGTGGTGCTCTCCAGCACGATGAGCTGTCCGGCGCGCGCGTTCTCCGCGACGGCCCGACCCGCCGCCACGATGTAGGAGATGTCGGGGTCTTTCGTCTTGCGAAGGGGGGTGGGCACGCAGATGACGATGGCGTCGGCGCTCTGGAGGCGGGTTGCGTCGGCGGTGGGGAGAAAGCCCGCTGCCAGGGCCTCGGCGAGCGCGGCGTCGGAAACGTCGCCCACGTGCGAGTGCCCGGCGGCGAGGGCCGCGCAGAGCGACTCGTTTACGTCGAGGCCCACGACCAGCGCGCCCGACGCCGCGAACTCCACGCAGAGCGGCAGGCCCACGTAGCCGAGGCCCACCACCGCGATCGTGGGCCGGGGCCCGGCGAGGCGGGCGGTGAGGGCGGCGAGGACGTTGGCAGACAAGGCGGCTCCAGCAGGCGGGAAGGGAAACTATCCCGACGAGCCCTTTGTCTCACCCGATCACGAGGTTCCAGGGAATGGCCAGATCCTGTGCCGTAAGCCGAAGAGGGCGATCGACAGCGCAGATGACCAGCCCGGGGCCGACGGCCGCACCGTAAACCTCACGGAATGCGGCGATCCCTGACGTGGTCTTTCGGTCCGGGTGGGTGGTCGCCTTCATCTCGATCGGGAAGAGGCGGCCGTCCCGCTCCAGTACGAGGTCGACCTCGGCCCCTCGGTGCGATCGCCAGTGGTAGAGGTTGGGCGGCGCCGCCATCGCCGCGGCCTGCTTGCGTACCTCGCCCACCCAAGCGCTCTCGATGAGGGCGCCTTGATTGGGGTGCCCCGCAAGGGCGGACGGACTGCTGATCGCGAGCGCCGAGCAGGCCAGCCCCGTGTCGGCGATGTGGCCCTTCGGCCGCAGGCTCACGCGCTTGATCGTGTTCCCCGACCAGGCTGGGAGTTCGCACCATTGGAAGGTGGCCGTCAGCAGGCCGAGCCAACTCTGGGCGGTCGAGCCCGCGACGTCGAGCTCGCGCCCGAGTTGGGAGTGGTTGATCTCTTGCGCCGTGAGCGCCGAGACCAACTGCAGGAAGCGTCCGAATCGTTGGTGATCACTCAGGTTCGACAGGAGGCGGACGTCGCGTTCGATGTAGGTTCGACGATAGGCGGAGTGGAAGGCGAGCACGAGCTCGGGAGGTAGCGTCCAGGCCTCGGGCAGTGACCCTCGCCAAACGACCTCATGGAGGGGCCGCCCGAGCGGGAGGAGTTCACTGGGGCGCGCGAGAAACGCATCGGGGCCCGCGACAAGCCACGGCTCCAACCACCCGGCACCGTCCCCTCGGCCCGCCTGCTCTCGGACCGACAGACCCTCCAGATCAAGGAATGCGGCGCGGCCCGCCAACGACTCGGAGAGGGCCCGGAGTACGCCCCATTGCTGCGAGCCCGTCAGCACGTAGCGCCCTGGCCGGCGGTCTTGATCGACACGTCGTTTCACCGCCGCGACCAGCTCGGGTGCGTACTGCACCTCGTCAATGATCAACGGCGCAGGGTGGGCATCGAGGAACAGATCGGGCTCGGTGCGGGCGTTCCCCGTGTCGATGACCGGGTCGAGCACCACGCTTGCCCAGTCGGGGAGCTCATGCGCGAGGAGCGTGCTTTTCCCCACCTGCCGCGCGCCGGAGACGACCACCACCGGAAAGTGGCGGATGAGGAGGCGTAGTCTTGCTGCGAGACTTCGGGGCAGGAACATCATCGGGATTCTGAGGTGTCACACACTCGAATATCCCGTTGTGGAAGATTCACACGGGGAGAAGCGAAAAGCTCCCTGCCGGCGCGGGCGGCAGGCGCCTACTCCGCGACGGTCCCGACGGGAGGCGGTGAGGTCGCGCTCACGATACGCCGGCGCGGATGGCCTGGTTGCGACGGAACCTGGGCGCGGTCCTCCGGTTCTGCGCTACCCTTCTCGCGGTCGGCTGGGCCGGGCGCGAGCTGGCGGCAGCGTGGGGGGCTACGCCGATGCCGGCGCTCTCGGCAACCCCGGCGGCGTGGGTGTCGGCGGTGGTTCCGGGCGCGGTGGCGCTCGTGCTGCTGGCGACCGTCTCTGCCGCCGGGGTAGTGGCGCTCGGGCTGGTTCCGCGCGTCGGCGCGGCGGGCTTTGCGCTTCGGTGGTACCGCCTGTGGTTCGTCTCGTATCTGTACCGGTACATCCCTGGCAAACTCGTTCTCGTGGCGGAGCGGGTTCGGTTGGGGAGGCGGTTCGGCATCTCCACCACCAGCAGCGTGCTGCTGGTGGTGTGGGAGAGCGGGCTC
The DNA here is from genome assembly GCA_947484175.1 of Deltaproteobacteria bacterium. Classification (GTDB taxonomy): domain Bacteria; phylum Myxococcota_A; class UBA796; order UBA796; family SXON01; genus SXON01. The sequence goes on along the minus strand of CANKOI010000022.1, from coordinate 1,732 downwards.
CTTGTGGCAGGGAGCGCGGTGTTTGCGGCAATGAGCTTCGCCCTGCTGCCCAGTCGCGCCGACTCCCCCGTGTCGCAGGCCCAGGCCGCGGGGGGCGCGGCGGTGTGTCTCGTCGGCCTGCTGCTCTTTCCGCTCGCGCTGCGCTGGGCCGCGAGGCGGTTCCCGGCGCTGGCTGCGCGGCTCCCGGGCCTCGTGCTCGACGCTCCGGTCGCCGCGCAGCTGGGCCTCGTAGCGGGCAACGCCGTGTGCTGGCTCCTTCTCGGCCTGTGCTTCGCGCAGACGGCCCGCCTGTTTGAGAATCCCGCTCCCATCGACGCGCTCCCGCTCGCCGTCTGGTTCGTCGTCTCCTACGTCGTGGGGCAGGTGTCGAGCGTCACGCCGGCGGGCCTTGGCGTGCGAGAGGCCGTACTCGTGGCGGCGCTCGCCGACGTCGCAGCCCCTCCGGTCGTACTCGCCTGGGCGGTCGCCAACCGGCTCCTGCTCGCCGCCATCGAAGCCACTCTCCTGCTCGTCAGCCTCACGATCCCGCTGCCGGAAGAGCGGGTTAGCTCGCCGCCTCCCCCCGGGTCGTCCTGATGCCGCGTCCGCTCCGGCTCCTCGTGATGTTGCCTGCGCTCAACGAGGCCGCCACCATTGGGGCGGTGCTCGCGCGGGTGCCTCGGCGGCTCGATGGCATCGGCGAGGTGCTGCTCCTCGTGGTGGACGACGGCAGCACGGACGACACGGCCGCCCTCGCCCTCGCCGCGGGCGCCGCGGTGATCCGGCACGGGCACAACCTGGGGGTGGGCGTGGCACTGCAAACGGGGCTGGCCGAAGCCCTGCGCCTCGGGGTGGACCTCGCCGTGAACATCGACAGCGACGGGCAGTTCGCGCCCGAAGACATCGCCAGGCTCATCGTGCCCGTCGTGGAAGGAGCGGCCGACTTCGTGACGGCCTCGCGGTTCCTCGACCCGTCGCTGCTGCCCGACATGCCGCGGGTGAAGATTCTCGGCAACTGGGGCATGGCGCGCATCGTGAGCCTGCTCGTGGGGCGGCGCTTCGCCGACGTGAGCTGCGGATTCCGGTGCTACGGGCGCGAGGCGATGCTCCGGCTCGTCTTGCTCGGAAAGTTCACCTACACGCAGGAGAGTTTCCTCGCGCTCTCCCAGAAGGGCCTGCGGCTGCACGAGATGCCCATGCGCGTGCGCGGCGAGCGCGAGTTCGGGAAAAGCCGCATCGCGAACAACCTCTGGAAGTACGCGTGGCGCACCCTCGGCATCCTCTTCGGGTTCGTGCGCGACTACTCGCCGGGCCTGTTGTTCAACAACCTCACGCTGCTCCTCGCGTTGGCCTCGGCGGGCTTCGGGGGCTTCTTCTTCTGGCACCGGTGGTCCACCGGCGCATTCACGCCGCACATCTGGGCGGGGTTTGTCGGCGCCTACCTCTTCGGCCTCGCGCTCCTCGTGTTCGGCTTGGGCCAGATCGCCCTGATGGTGGCGCGCTTGCGGAGCGTTCAGGAGCAGCAGCTCTACCTCGCGCGGCGCTACCTCCCGCGCTTGGGCGAGCCCTCCGCCGGCCCCCATGACGATTGACGCGCCGACGCTGCGGGAGATGGCGGCCGTGTTGAGCGTCGAGGACCGCGACGAGATGGCCATCCCCAGCTACCTCCACTCCAACCCGGCGCTGCGTTGGATGGCGTGGCGGCGGGTGGCCGTGGTGGGGCAGTTGCTTCGTGCGCGGTGCCCGCGGGGCG
>CANKOI010000021.1 GCA_947484175.1 Deltaproteobacteria bacterium | reverse complement strand
CGGCGCGGGTGGGGGAGAAGCTGTCGTACAGCCGGCGCGAGAGCAGGCCGGAACGCCCGTCGAGTACGAGGTCGCCCCCCCGCAGGTCCATCCGGCGCGCGAGGAGATTCCAGCCGCCGCCCCGCTCGCCGGGCTCGTGGGCGAACGCCCACTCCGAGCCGAGCAGGCTGCATCCGCCTTCGGCACGCGCCACGAAGGAGCCCGCGCCGAAGTTGGCCAGCTCGAAGACCGCGGCGGTCTCTCGTTCGGAGAGGTCCACCACGGCCACCATCCAGCGTGACATTCCGAGGGCGTTCTCTTCGAGTCGCCACCCCACCACGGCCTCGAAGTCGGCGTCGGTGTCGAGCTGGGCGCGGTAGCCCACGAGGTCGGCCGGAACGGCCGGGGCGGGGCGCCCGCGGTCGTCCGCCCACTCCGAGGCCTCGAGTCCCGGCGTGCGGGCCCACACCGCACGGCCGGCCGCCACGCCAGCGAGCTGGGCCCTGTCTGAAGTCCGTGAAGCCACGACCTGCACGCCGGCGCCCACCTCGACCACGCCGGTGCCACCCCCCGGTACCAGGCCGGTGCGAGCCGGCGGCAGCGCCTCCACCCGACAGGCCCGCAGCTCGGCGCGCGCAGGCTGGGCCTCCGGCCACAGCGGGAGCGCGTCGTCGCTCGTCGGCACTTTCAATCGCTGGCCCAGCTCGATGTAGTGCGGATTCCGGATGTTGTTGAGCCGCGCGAGCGCCGGGTACCCACCCGGCATCGCGTGCTGCTCGGCGATGCCCCAGAGGGTGTCGCCCCAGCCGACTTCCACCTCACGAAGCGCCGTTCCCGTGGTGACGGGCTCGATCTGATGAGAACAGGCGGCGAGAAAAAAGGCGGCGAACATCGGCATGGAGGCTCCGGGGCGACTCCTCCCGACCACGGTTCTCGCCGCGAGTTCGCGCGCGCGGAGCGCGATGACAACCGGTGACGGGGATGGGCCCCCGGGTCAGAGCGTGTACACCGCCCCCGTGATCTCGCCCGCGGGGTTGACGTACCCGGTGGCCGACACGCCCACGTCGTCGTCGCCATCGCCGGTCACGTCGCCCACATTCACGGTGCATTCGCCGAGCCGCGCGTCCGCAGCGGGGCCCGGGTAGTGGGCGTGGGCGTCCGCTCCGCCGAACACCCCGAGGGGCACGTCGTTGAAGCGGTACACGGCACCACTCTCGGCGCCACCCGCGTCGGATCCGGGTGCGCCGACCACCACCGCCGAAAGCCCGCTCGAGATCAGGTCGGCCAACGCCACCGCACTCCCGAACGCGTCGTCTGGAGCTTCGCCGCGCACCACGAAGGGAGCCGCCGCGAGCCGGCTGCTGGTCTGGAGGGGGCCCAGAACGAGGTAGGCGGCCCCGGCGTCGGCACCGGCGTCGTCGTTGCCCGGCGCGCCCACGAGCAGGTCGAGTACGCCGTCGCCGTCGGCGTCTCGTACGTCCAAGCTGGTGCCCGCCTCGTCTGAGCTGCCCTCGCCCAGATGGAGCGCGTCGGCGTCCGCAACGCCGAGGTTGCCTGTCAGGGGGCCCAAAAAGACGGCCACGCCGCCGGCGATCAGGTCGTCCCCATCGATGCCCCAGCCCCCCACCACGAGATCATCCACCCCGTCGCCATCCACATCGGTGGCGGAGCGAGGAAGCACCGAGAGGCGGTCGTGAACGTCGCCGCGAACCACATGGTCCGCGCTCGCGGCGCCCTTCACGCCGGTGGCCGGAAGGTCGAAGATGTACACGGCGCCGCTCTCCGCACCGTTCTCGTCGTTCCCGTGCGCGCCCACCGCCAGCTCTCCACGCCCGTCGTCGTCGACGTCGACGCCCAAGAGCAGCGCGCTGCCGAGAGCGTCGTGCCCCCCTTCCCCCGTAATCGCCAAGCGCGCCACGCTGGCCAGCGCTTGCGCGCCTGCCACGTACTCCACGAAATAGGCGACCCCGGCGTTGCGGTCGGCGTCGTCGGCCCGCGGAGCGCCGATGGCGTACTCCGGGCGGCCGTCACCATCGAGGTCGATGGCGTCGCTCAGGGCGCTGCCGGCGTCATCGGCGCTGGCGCCTCCGTAGAACGTTGTGAGCGGCGTGGATGCGGTGCTGTTTCCCACGAATGGGCCGCTGAGCAGCACGGCGGCTCCCGAATCGGGCGATACCACCTCGATGCCGTTGCCACCAACCAGCAGGTCGGGCCACCCGTCAGCGTCGGCGTCCCCACCAGCAGCCATCGCCACCCCGAGCTCGTCGCCGGCGGTGCGGCCCGCGACCAGGGCGTCGGCCGCGCTCAGCGTGCAGTCGTCATCGGCGCCGGAACAGTCCTGATCCACGCTGTCGCCGCACACCTCGGTCGCGCCGGGGTTCTCGCCGGGTTCCGCGTCGTCGCAGTCGTCGCCCACCAGCGTGTCGTAGTCCCCATACGCAGTGCACACACACACCGAGTCGCCACCGTACAGGTCGCCGTCGAGGTCGACGTACCAGTCCAGACAGCCCACCGCATCGAGTTCGTTGGCGTCGCCATCGCAGTCATCGTCGCCGACGTACGCGCAGGTTTCGGGGGCGCCGGGAAACGCGGTACGGGTGGCGTCGTCGCAGTCGGTGGCGTCGGCGACGTAGCCCACAGGCTGGTCGCACGCGTTCTGTGGCACCGCCGCGTCGCCGTAGCCGTCGGCGTCGGCATCGGCGTACCAGTCCGTGCCGTCCACCGCGTCCACATCGGGGCGCCCATCGCAGTCATCATCGGCGTCGTTGCACACTTCCACGGCGCCCGGATGGGTGTCGTACTCGCCGTCGTCGCATTCCTCGCAGGCCGGCCAGCCGTCGCCGTCGTTGTCGTCGGCGCCGGTGAACCCATCGCAGTTCAGGTCGATGTCCGGCGTGCAGGCGCTCTCGTCGGCGCTCGGAAAGTAGGTGTTGTTGAAGTCGTTGCAGTCGCCGCCCCACTGGGCGTAGCCGTCGGGAATGTTGCAAGCGCTCTGGGAGCTGGCGTCGTCGCCGAAACCGTCCGCGTCGCGATCGAGGTACCAGGTGCGGGGGTCGGCCGCGCCTTCGTCTACGCTCCCTTCGCAGTCGTCATCCACGCCGTTGCACACCTCGACAGCCGCCGGGTTCACCAGCGGGTCAGCGTCGTCGCAGTCCTCGGTGATGTCGACGTAGTCGCGGGGTGCATCACAGGTCCACACCGGCTCCACCAGCGCTCCCCAGCCGTCGCCGTCCATGTCGGGGTACCACTCCGTGCCCCCGGCCACCCAGTCGTCGAGGTCGTTGGGGAACAGGTCGCAGTCTTCGTCGGCCTGGAGCGGGTCGCACACCTCGGGGGCCCGCGGATTTACGTCGGCGCGGGTGTCGTCGCAGTCCTCGAGATTGCCGACCATGCCCACCGGCGCTTCGCAGGAGAGGGCCGGCTCGCCGGCGCCGTAGCCGTCCCCATCCGTATCGGGCCACCACGCGATCAGGTCGACGCTGTCGGCCTCCATCGTGAACCCGTCGCAGTCGTGATCGAGGCCGTCGCAGAATTCCGCGGCGCCCGGAAAGACCGAGCGGTCGGAGGGCCCGCAGTCGGTGTTGTCGGTCGTCCAGCCCGTCACGCTCGCGCAGAACGACTCGGTCCACGCCGGATCGCCGTACCCGTCACCGTCCTGATCACGGAACAAAGTCAGCTGCGGAAGGTCTTCGTCCACCTCGCCGTCGCAATCGTTGTCCAGGCCGTCGCAGAGCTCCAGAAAACCCGTGCCGATCGTGGCATCGTCGGGCTGGCAGTCCTCCACATCGAGCAGCCCGTCGCCATCCCGATCGGTCTCGGTGAAGGCGGGACGATCGCTGTCGTCGTTGGAGACCGGGCAACCGAGCTGGAACACGACGAGGAGCACGAGGGCACGCATCGTGGCCAGTGTAGCCCGGGTGTGGCGGAATTCCGATGTGGTGCGCTATAGTCGCGGCGGGAGCGCGCATGGCCACCTCGCGTGGAAGCACGATCGAACGTCTCGCCCAGAGAGCCGAGAAGCCGGGGCTTCAGCGCAAGCAGGTGGCCGGCGGCGGTGAGGTGTTCACCGGCGAGCTCGCGTCGCGCACGCTCAAGGCGGTGAATGCCCGAGCGATGACCGTGGATCGCAGCATCATCGTGTCGGAAGACTTCGACCCCAACAAGCCGGAAGACCAGGCGCTGCTCGCCCACGAGCAGTACCATCTCGAACATTCGGGGGGCGAGGGCCACAACGCGGGCAACGACCACGAAGAGACGGAGGCCCGTGCGGTGGAGCGGATGGTGCTGCACCGGTCACGCGCGGGCGGGGCGGAGATGCACGAGGCGGCCCACACCAGCGCTCCGGGCGGGGCGCCATCGGGTTCTCCGGGGGCGGGCCACGAGCGGGGAAGCAGCGCCGGGGGGGCGGGGGATGCGGGCTCCGGCTACGCGGCGATGCTCGCCAGCGGGATGTCCCACAACGCGATCGTGGAGCGGCTCGCACGCGAAGCCGTGCAGGGGCTCGACAGTGGGAAGGAGCAGCGGGCGATGCGGGCGGGGGACAAGAAGGCGTTTCTTTAGGCGGGACGTGTCTCCGCGATCAACCCCGGCAGCTCCCCTTCGATCCCCCGCACCGCGGAAAACCCCAGCCTTCGGAGGCGGCTCCCGTCGATGTGGTAGCGGCGGTCGTGGCCGGGGCGGTCGGCGACAGAGCCGATGCGGCTGTGCGGCAGGTTGAGGGCGGCGCAGACGGCTTCGGCCACGGAGCGGTTGGAGCGGGGCCCGGTGCCCGCGACGTTCCAGACCGTTCCCGGTTCGGCACGGTCCAACAGCAACAGGAGTGCCGACACCAGCTCGCTCACATGCAACCAATCGCGCTCGTGGAGACCGTCGCCGTAGAGCGGGAGCGGCGCCCCGCTCAGGGCCGCGCGGACGAGGACGGGGAGCAGCTTCTCGGGGAACTGGCCGGTTCCGAAGGTGTTGGTCGGCCGCGCGATCACCGTAGGCAACGCGTAGGTGTGGAAGGCGGCTGCGACCAGGGCTTCCCCGCCTACCTTGCTGGCTGAGTACGGCGAGCGCGGCGCGAACGGGCTCGACTCGACCGCCGGCGGGCTGCCGACAGCAATGCTGCCGTACACCTCGTCGGTCGAGACATGCAAGAACAGGCCGACGCCCCGAGCCTGCGCCACACTCAAGAGGGTCTGCGTGCCGAGAACGTTCGTGCGCACGAACGGCGCGGGCTCCGCAATGCTGCGGTCCACGTGCGACTCCGCCGCGAGGTGGACAATGGCGTCCACCCGCCCCAAACGGTCAAAGGCGGCACCGACCGCCGCGGCGTCGGCCACATCGCCCACCACGAGGTGCGCCAGCCCCTCGATGCGGTCGGGGTCCGCGGCGTACGTGAGCTTGTCGAGCACCACGAGATCGCCGCCCGGATGCGCCTCCCGGCACGCCCGCACGAAGTGGTGCCCGATGAAGCCGCAGCCGCCCGTGACCAGCACGCCCATCAGGCAGTCCCGGAAGCGGCTACGATCCACGGCAGATGCGCGCCATTCGCGGCGTGGTGCTCGCCGGCGGCTCGGGCAGCCGGCTTCATCCGCTTACCAAGACCACGAACAAACACCTGCTCCCCGTCGGCGACGTGCCGATGGTGTACCACCCGGTGCGGCGCCTCGTCGAGGCCGGAATCGTGGATGTGCTGGTCGTCACCGGCGTTCATCACGTCGGCGCCGTCGTCCAACAGCTCGGCTCCGGGGAGGAATTCGGGTGCCGGTTCACCTATCGAGTGCAGGATCGGGCCGGCGGGATCGCGGAGGCGCTCGGCCTCGCCGAAGACTTCGCGAGCGGCGGACCCGTGGCTGTGGTGCTCGGTGACAACGTCTTCGACGCACCGCTCCGCCCCTACCTCGACGCGTGGGCGCTCTCCGGCAAGCGCTCGATGATCCTCCTGAAACGGGTGCCCGATCTCGAGCGTTTCGGCGTGGCCCGTTTTGAGGAGGGGGTTCTGGCAGAGGTCGTGGAGAAGCCCCCCTCGCCCCCCTCGCCCTTCGCCGTCACCGGAATCTACTTCTACGAAGCCGATGTGTACGCCATCGTGAAGGGGCTCCAGCCCTCGCCGCGGGGCGAGTTGGAGATCAGCGAGGTGAACACCGCGTACATCCGGGCCGGCGAGATGCACTGGGCCGAGCTGACCGGCGAGTGGACCGACGCGGGCACGCTGGAGAGCTACCGCCGGGCGAACCGGCTGGTGGGGCATCGGTAGGGCTCAGGCCAGCCGGAAGACATCCACGACCGCATGCCGGTGACCCTTGCTGCGCAGCTCCACGCCGTACCGAGAAGCGCGGCGCCGCACGCGACCCGCCGCGGCGAGCTCCACGAGGGTCGTGTGCACGGCCGTGGCGAGGCGCCTCTGGTTCACGATCAGCTCCCCTTCCTCGGCCGCGAGCCAATCCGCGACCTCGTCAGGCTCCAACCGTTCGAGGACCTGCCACGCCGTCCACCCGCCTACAACCCAGCAACGAACTCGCTCTCCGGTCGATCGGGGCGCGAGTGCGCACAACACCGCGAGGCTCATCTCAAATGAATTCAACATTTCAGCGTGGTGCCCGCTTAAGAAATTTAGGGAGTGACCGAAGGAGGGCGGGATGGCCATCCACCGTACCCCCAGCTCGAACCCTCAGCGAACCGTGGCGCGCTTCGTGGCGGCCACGTGGATCACCTCCGTACTGTTGGCATCCGTGCTGCTGCACGGTGCGATCCTGGAGCATCCAGCCAACCACGCAGGCCACCCCGAGTGTGCAGAAGGCTTCCGCCTCCTCTTGCTGACGTTCGCCGGCGTCTCGGGGCTGGTGGGGCTGACCACGATGCGGTGGTTGTCGGGTCTCGTGCAACGCGAGAGCACCCGGCTGTACTGCGACTTCGTGGACCGTACCAGCGAGGGCATCATGCTCCTCGATGCCGACACGCTGGCTGTCGTGCACGCGAATGCGGCCGGCTGCTCGCTCCTCGGTCGCTCCGCGCAGGAGCTCAGCGAACGCACCCTTCCGGAAGTGTTTCCCATGTCCCCGCCGGCGCTGATCAGCCTGCGGGCGCTGATGGGCGCCGAGCGGGTTCACCTCGGTGAACTGCCCCACATCCTCGCGGGACGGACCCGTCACCTCGAAGTCCTTGCCTCGCTCATGGTCTGGCGTAACACCGAGGTGATCTGCGTCACGCTTCGCGACGTCACGGCTCGCCACGCCGAAGCGGAGCGCACGCGCCACATGGCGTGGCACGATGCGCTCACCGGTCTGCCGAACCGGGCCTGCTTCCAAGCACGCCTCGCGGCCACCGTTGCGGAGTCCCGCTATCGGGGCGAGGTGGTGGCGGTGGCGTTCGTCGACATCGACCAGTTCAAGGCGGTGAACGACATCGTCGGCCACGACGCGGCAGATCGCCTCTTGGTGGACGTAGCCAACCGCCTCCGCGAAGGCGTGAGAGCGGGGGACGTGGTGGCACGGCAGGGCGGCGACGAGTTCCTCGTGCTCCTGCCTCGCTTGGCCGGCCGTGCCGACGCCAGCACCTTCGCCGAGCGGCTCCTCGGCATGTTCCGCGAGCCGTTCGTACTGGATGGCCGCGAGTTCCCGCTGACGTGTTCCGTGGGCATGGCGGTGTTTCCCGACGACGGCGCGGAAGCATCGGACCTCGTGAAACACGCCGACATCGCGATGTTTCAGGCCAAGGAAGCCGGCCGCGACGGCTGGCAGCTCTACGACGCCCAGCTCCGCGAGCGGACCGCCGAGCTCGTCGAAACGCGCGCCGCGCTCGCCCGTGCCCTTGAGCGGAACGAATTCGTCCTCCACTACCAGCCGCAGGTGTGCCTGCACTCCGGCGAGATGATCGGTGTCGAGGCCCTGATCCGCTGGAAGCGCGACGGGCGCATGGTGCCGCCGAGCGAGTTCATCCCCGTGGCCGAACAGACCGGACTCATTGCCCCGATCGGCGCATGGGTGATCGACGAAGCCTGCAGGCAGGCGGCCGAATGGCAACGGGCGGGCCTGCCGCGGGTGCGGATGGCGGTCAACCTCTCTGCGCGCCAGTTCTTCAATGGCGGCGTCGTGGATGTCATCGACGCAGCGCTGGCCGCACATCGACTGGCGCCGAGGTGGCTCGAGGTCGAGATCACCGAGTCGCTGGCGATGAAGAACACGGAAGTGGCCTGCCGCGTGCTGGAGCAGCTTCGGGACCGCGGGGTGTCCGTGGCGCTCGACGACTTCGGCACCGGCTACAGCTCGCTCGCCTACCTGCGTCAGTTTCCCATCGATCGCGTCAAGATCGACCGCGCCTTCCTGGCCGGAGCCGACTACGACCCCGAGCAGCGGGCCTTAGTGGCGGCGATCATCGCCCTTGCCCACGCAATCGGGATGGAAGTCGTCGCGGAGGGCGTGGAGAGTCCAGACCAGTTGGACATGCTCCAGCGCCATCTCTGCGACATCGGGCAGGGCTTCGGGCTCAGTCGCCCGGTGGATGCCGAGGAACTGACTGCGCTCCTGACCGAACGGGCGCTGCTGCTGAGCCGGCTCCAGGTGGCGCGAGTAGCGTGAACGCCGACGGAGGATGTTAGTTCTCTGTCAATGAGTGGAGCGGCCAGCATCGGGGGACCAGGATCGGGCACCGCCGCGTTGGCCAACGCGCTCGGGCGGGCCGGGCACCAAGATGCGGATGGATCGCCCACCGCCGCCGAGCTAGTGTTTGCCGCGCTCGGCGGGACCGGCTTTCATTACGCGCTCGTGGGGCACCCCCTCCCCAACCGGGTAGCGCTCGATGGCGGAGCGGGGGGCCTCAACGCGAACGGACAGCGCATCATCGCGGCGGCAACCCGGCTAGGCGGCGTTCCCGAGGCGAGGCGCTGGGACGACGACGATGCGGCCGAGGCCGGCCTCGATGCAGCGCTGCACGAAGGTGGCGCGGTGATGGTGTGGACCGACCTCGCGGCCCTGCCCTACGACCCGCTGCCGCGAGGGTACCAACGGAGCCTCTCCCACCTCGTGGGTGTGCTACGTGCCGACAGCACGGACTACCTGATCGACGACCGCAGCGCGAAGCCGCTGCCAGTTGACGGGTACCGCCTCCGCCTAACGAGGGAGCTCGCCCCCGTGGGCGGGCGGGCGCTCTTGTACCTGCCACCCGCTGGCGGTGACCGTCCCACCGATCTCTCCTGCGTGCTCGACGCCCTGGCCGAGGGCCTGCGCGAGCACCTCAACCCGCCGATGGGCAACCGCGGCGTGGCCGGCATCTCGCTGCTCGCCGCTCGACTTCGCGACCCCTCGCACCCGCAGGGATGGCGGCGCCGGTTCGGGCGCGGGCTGGCACAGTTCCAGGCCCACTGTGCGCTGTTCCGCTTCGTGGAGCACGGCGCCGGCCCCGGCTTCGGCCGACCTCTCCTCGCCGCCGCTCTACGACGGCTCTCCAAGAAAGCCGGCTACGGCGCACTCGCTGAGCACACCGAAACTTGGCTGGCTCTGGGATCGCTGTGGTCGGCGCTCGCTGCTGAGGCTCTACCCCTGGCTGTTCCCGGCTTCGGCGAAGCGCGCCAGCTGCTCACCGCACGCACCGACACCTTCCTCACCGACGGCCTCGACGGGGCGGGAACCGCCGTGTCCACCCGGCTCGCCGAAATCGCGCACGAGGTCGAGGCCTCCTTCCCGCTCTCGCCCGCCGACCTCGCGTTCCGCCACGCCGATCTGGCAGCCCAGCTCACTCGCCTCGCGGGGGCCGAGCGGGCCGCTAGTCAACGGTTGGTCGAGACAATCGAATTCCTACGCAGCTAAGCGGGTCTCGCTGGTTACACGCGGCGACTTCTTCGGATGTCCATGGCCCGCTCCCCCGTCGCCGACCGCCTTGCTCCTCACGTCGCACGCCTAGGGAAGGTGCCGGACCAGCTCATCGCAGACCTCGCAGGCGTTTCGCGGGCGACCGTCGTGAACTTCAGAAATCGAGGCGGCGTGCTTCCCTACGAGCGCTTCCCCGCGGGGGGTAGCGGCTCGCCTGCGGTGCGGCGCCCTGCCCCAGGTGGCGCGGAAGGCGCGCCCTTCAAGGGCCGGCAGTCCAAGCTGGACGCCTTCCTGCCCTTGTTGGGGGTGCAGCCCGACGCGGACATTGCCGCGCTCGCGGGCGTGACGGCGGAGAACGTACGAGCGTATCGTACGCGCCGGAACCTTCCGCCGGCGCCGCGGGCCGGCACGGGTCCCGAGGCGCGCGCGGGCCGAACGGTTTTTTCGGTGGTGGTGGGCCACGCGGGCGGCGAGCGCACCTACGCCGTGGTCGCCCACGACATCGCCGAGGCCGCAACCCGCGCCGTGGCCCACGTGGGGCGCCGCGGCGCAGTGCGAGCGGTGGCCCATCTGGCCGATCTGCTCCTCCCCGGTACCGGCACTTAGCGCTGCGGCTGCACCCACGTGGCAAAGGTCACGGTGGTGACCTGAGCAACCCGCGTGGTGAAACCGAGGTTGAGGGTGTCGATCGTATCGGTGGTGCGGTGGTAATGGGGCGTCTCTTCCTCGGACCCCCGAACGTTGTGGGCCTCCACGCAGTCCATCGGGGTGATCGCTGGGAAACCGGCGTTCTGGAAGTTCGTATGGTCGTCGCCGTAGCAGTATTGATGGTCGATCCACGTCTGGTTCGGCACGCCCAACTCGTTGGCCACCGCCTCCATGTCGGCCACCAGCGCGGCGCTGGCGGGGTCGCCGAGAATGTCCATCGCGTCGTCGTTACCGAGTGGCCAGTAGCCGATCATGTCCGGCGCGATCACGCCGCGCGCATCGACCCCCTGCTCCACCATCCACTCCGTGAGGTGCGCCGAGCCCAACGAGCCCTGCTCTTCCGCCCCTGTGAGCACAAACCAAGCCGTGTAGGCCAGCGGGCGCCCGGAAAGCACGCGCGCGGCCTCCAACACGGCCGCCACGCCGGAAGCATTGTCGTCCGCCCCCGGCGCATCCGTCTCGGCAGCGTTCGACGTGCTGTCGTAGTGCGCCGAGAAGACATACACGACGCTGGCGTCTACCGTGCCGGGCACCTCGGCCACGAGGTTCTCGACCTGTTCGCCGTCTACCACGAAGGGATCGCGCAGCACCTCCAGACCCAGGCTTTCGAAGCGGCCCACAAGGTAGGCCGCGGCGGCCTCGTCGCCGTCGGAGAAGGTGTACCGGGTGCCGAAGGCCTGCAGCTCCTGAATGGTGGCGGCGATCTCGGCCTCGCTCACCTCCGCGGCGAGGCTGAAGGGGTCGAAGGAGTCGCCGGCGTCGGCGGTGTCGGCGGTGTCGGCGCCACTGTCGGAAGCGGGGTCGCCAGTCTCCGCGACGGTAGTTCCCGGCGGGGTGTCAGCGGCAGAGCCGGTACCGTCGCAGGAGAGGAGAACCAGAGCGAGCATGCTGGGGTGTAGCGCGGCGGAGGCTGGACACGCCGCCCAACGCTGCTTTTGTCGTGCCTCAGTCCACGTCAACCAGTTGAACTGTGCCGTCGAGCACGAGCCCCACACCATCGGCGTAGTACCGCGTGTCGCTGGCGGCGCCGTCAAACACCTGGATGGCCAACGTCGAAAATCCCCCGGCAGTCACGTCCTGATCGGCCTCGCCCACGACAGCGAACTGCGTGTCGGCACGGCGCGTCACCACCACCCCGGCATCGTCGTGGTAGTCGTAGCCCGCGTCCAGAGACCACGCGGTGCCGCTCTCGAGGAGGGCCGGCATCCACAAGGCGGGAGGCTCGTAGTCCCACCAGGCCTCGAGCGTGTCCGTCACCCGGTGTTCGTTCAAGAGGAAGAGGCCATCGGCCTCGCAGCGCAGCTCGGCGTCGTAGCCGGGGCGCGTGAGCTCGAAGTGGTCGAACGCGAGCAGAGTGGCCACGTCGTCCCACGGGTCGCCTTCGCTCAACGGCGCGTAGGTCCACGTGCGCGACTCAAGGCCGAGGCCCGACCAAGAGGGGCACACGCTCTGCGGCTCTTCGGCGCAAGCGAACAGGAGGAAAAAAGTCACGCCCCCGGCATCGGTCCGGGGAGGGCTGCCTTGAGCTGAGCCCGGGCCGCCCCCTCCACCGCCGCCCGGTAGAGCACGGCCGAGCGTTGGCGGAGGACGTCTTCCCAGGTGGCTCGCCGCTCGCGGGTGCGGAGCCGCCAGCCCTCCACGCGCAGCCGGCGCAGGAGGGGGGGGATGGCGGGAAGGGCCGCGAGGTCCACGCGAGAGGAGAATGCCCAGCCGCTGCCGAGCCGGTAAGCACGCGCCACGTACACGCCCGGGGGGCCGCCGGGCGGGCGCATCGACGGGCTCAGCGGCAAGAGGGGCACGCCGTCGTGGTACAGGCAGGGAGGCGCGCGGTCGACCCGCCGCATCGCGGAAACGAGCTTGCGGTCGCGTTCGCCGTCGGCCCAGGCATCCACACCCCGGCGATTCGGGCCCAGCGTTTCCACCCACGCCAGCGCCGCGAGCGCGCCGCTAGTCGGCCGAGGATGGTGCTCGCCGAGGATGCGCTCGATGAGCACGCCGGCCTCGGGCACCTCGTTCTCGACCGCGTCGGCGAGCACCTCGTCTGGGAGGGCGATCTCGCTGGGCAGGAGGGGTCGGGTGTCGTGATGCGGGCGCACGTCGAGCCCGAGTCGATCGCGATGGGACAACAGCCCAAGGAAAGGCAGATCGCCGGCCAGCCACCGCTGCACATCCACGTGGAAGGCGAGCTCCGCGGCCGGATAGTCAGCGGGCGAAAGGACGCCGGAGCCGTAGAGGGCGTAGTTCTCGGCGTTGCCCACAGAGTAGAGGCTTTCGTCGCCGGCAGCAGGGTCGCCCGGGTTCAGGAGGGCCGGCAGGATGTCGACCGCATGCGACACGCTCAGCCGTACCGCTGGGCCGCGGCGAGGTGCTGCTCCCGCATCCACGCCGCGAGGTGCGCAGGCGCCTCGACGATCGCGCTGGCGCCGAAGCCCAGCAGCCACTCGCGGAGCTCGGGGCTGTTCGCCACCTTCAGGGTGAGGCGCACGCCGCCATCCTCGAGAGGTTCAGCCACCGAGGAGGGGTGCCAGCGCCGTTCCCGAACGTAGGGGGCGGCATCCGGCGAGAAGCGCGCCACCACGGTTTCCGGCGTGCCCCCGATGATCCCGAAGGCATCCCGCAGCATGTCGAGGGGGCGCCACGACTCGGGGTAGCGGAAATGCTCACGGCGAAGGCGGGAGAAGCGTACGAAACGCTCTACGGCGAAGCTCTTTACGCGATCCTCCGTGACATCGCGGGCGAAGAGGTACAAGCCCTGGCGGTACACCGCGAGCGTGTACGGCTCCAGCCGGTAGAACTTCGTGACGCCCCGAAGTGGACGATACTCGGCGTCGGCCGGGTTGGAAAAGAGGAGCGCGCTCACGACCTCGTCCAGCAGGTCTCCGTCGCGGGCGTAGTCTTTGCCGTGTTCCGGTACGGCCATGAACTTCCGATCGATGTCGCGCTCCGCATCTTGCGGAAAGCGGCCGATCGCCGGCTCCAGTCGTTCGATCGCATCGTCAATGTCAGAGGCGAAGGACGTGCCGTCCAGAAAGGTGAACAGCGTGCGCCCGAAGTGGAGCGACACCGCCTCCGCAAGGGTGAGCTGCACCCCTGCGCGAGCGTAGTTGCGGTCGAGCGCCACGCTGCGGCCTCCGGCGTGGCCCTCTTCCACCACCGGAATGCCCATGTCTTCGAGGTCCTGGAGGTAGCGCCGGAGGGTGCGGGCGTCGAGGCCGAAACGCCCCATGAGGTCCCACGCCGGGATGCCGCCGCGCTTCTGGAGGAGCTGGAGCACCCGCACGAGCTTCTGCGACTTGTTGAGATCGGCGTCGAGCATGGCCAGAGAATTCTAACGCCTCGGCACCCCACCGACCATTTTTTGGCACGGTGAGGTGTGAAGATGATCCCCATGCTGGACAGGCACTCATCATGTGTGTATGTTCAGGTACCTGAACGGAACCCCGAGCCTTAGGAGTACACGGATGGACACCAATCTGATTGCCACGCTGCTGATGACGATCGGGCTCACCGCGGGCGCCGCACTTGCCTTGTGGCAGCTGCCGTGGTCAGAAAAGGAGCTTCGCGAAGTGTCGGCCGACGTACGCGCCGCGCGCCGCCGCCTCGGGGAGGCCGCCACGCCGCGCGAACGGCGAGCGCGCGTCTCCGTCTGACCGCTCAGGCCAGCAGGTCGCTCACCGTATTGCGCTCCGACTCCAACTCCGCCGTGGTGGCGGCGATCTTCGACCGCGCGAAGTCGTCCAGCGCAAGACCCTCGACCACCTCCCAGTTTCCCGCCGCCGTCGTGACCGGAACACTGAAGATCAGGCCGGCGGGCAGCCCGTACGCGCCGTTGGAGCACACGCCCATCGAGGAGAACTCGCCGGGGGCGGTGCCATGCCAGAGGGTCGCCATGTGGTCCACAGCGGCGGAGGCGGCGGAGGCGGCCGAAGATACGCCCCGAGCCTCGATGATGGCCTTGCCCCGGGTGGCCACCGTCTTGAGGAACTCGCCCTCGAGCCAGGCACGCTCCACCACGGACGTGGCGGCGGCGCCGCGCACCTTGGCGTTGTTGAAATCCGGGAACATGGTGTCGGAGTGGTTGCCCCAGATGCCAAGGTTCGTGATTTCACCGGGCAGTGCGCCCGTTTTCTTGGCGAGCTGGGCCTTGGCCCGGTTCTCGTCGAGCCGCGTCATCGCGTGCCACCGGTCGCGGGGGATGGCCTTCCCAGAGTGCATCGCGATGAGCGCGTTGGTGTTGCAGGGGTTGCCCACGACCAGCACCCGAACGTCGCCCGCGGCGTTGGCGGCCAATGCGCGACCCTGGCCCACGAAGATGGGGCCGTTGGCGGTGATCAGGTCCGCACGATTCATGTCCTTGGTGCGGGGGCGGCTTCCCACCAGGAAGGCCTGATTCACACCCTTGAACGCTACGTTCGGGTCGTCCGCGAGCTCGATGCCGTGGAGCAGCGGGAAGGCGCTGTCCTCCAACTCCATCGCCACCCCTTCCAGGGCCTTCATGCCCGAGGGCAGTTCCAAGCACTGGAGGATGATCGGCTGGTTCTTTCCGTAGCAGTCGCCGGCGGCGAGGCGGAAGAGCATGGCGTAGCCGATGTTGCCGGCAGCGCCGGTCACGGCAACACGAAGGGGAGCGTTCATGAGGTCCTGTCGAAGGGCCGGCGCCTAACGCGAAAAGCGCGCGTGCGGGGGCCTCGGCGGCCCCTCGCGGATAACGGGCGCCCGGATGGACTTGCAAGCGCTCGGAGACTTGGGGATCGTGGCGCTCGCGGTGGCGGTGCTCGGCCTCCCCATCCAAGTTGCCCTCGGCCTCGCGCTCGCTGCCGGCCGCAAGGTGCCCGTCGCCATCGCGCTCCTCATGCCGCTTCTGGTGCTCATGCTCGGGCTCGCGAGCATCGTCCGCACCTACCATGCCCTGTTGGCCGGCCTCGTGGAGCCGAGCGACCCTGCGTGGGCCCCTTGGTACCTCCTCTACGACCGCGCTGCCGCCGTATCCGCGGCGCCGCTGAGCGGCATGCTCACGTTTGCCCTCTGCGTGCCGGCCATGGTCGGCGCGGCGGCGGCAGGCCTCCGAGCGGAAAAGCGCGGTGTCGTCGGGCCGCTCCTCGCCGGGGGCGGCGGCCTGGCGGCCGGGGTCGGCTTGGTCCTCGCAGGGGCGCTCATCGGTCGCCCTTCCCTCGCGATGCCCGGCCTCCTGCTCGCGCTCCTCGCGCTGCTCTCTGCGGGTTCGCTCGCCGCCGTCCGCCCCCGATTCCTCTGCGTGGCAGGGATCGGCGTGGGCGGCTTTGTGACCGCGGCGATGGGGCTCGCCGTGGCCGCGCTCGGCGGCTTGGAGCTGGAGCTTACCGACATCCTCAGCGACCTCACGGCCGCGTGGCAGCTCGTGGATCGTGTGGCTCAACACGAACGGCTCGTCCGCAGCGTGGCGCTCGCCTTGGCGGTGCTCCCGCTGGCCGCGGTGGCGGCGCTGCTCCCCGGTCTCGGGCTCGTCCGATCGCGGGACGCCGGCGCTCGGCAGGGTCTCGACATCGCGACCAGCGGCGCGCTCCTCGGCGGCGGCCTGCTCGCGATCGCGTGGTGCCTCGTGAAGCGCAGCATGCTCGGCCGCCTCGGGGGCGCCCACGCCGCCTGGGTGCTCGCCGCCGGCAACGGCTACGATGTGCCGCGGATCGATGCCATCCCCGCCCGGGTTCTCGACGTCGGCGCGGGCGAGTCCACCTGGATCGAGATGGCCGACGGCGGCGGCGCTCGCCACCACACGGATGACCGGGCACTCAACGAGGTGGGGCGCGAGCTGGGCAAGGGCGACGGCGTGATGCTTCCGCTCAACGGCACCTTGGAGGACCTCTACCTGCTCCTCATGGAAGCCCCGGCCGGACACGTTTCGCTGGTGGGTTGCGCCCAGGTGCCCAGCGGCGCGGACGAACTGCTCCGCTCCGACCCGCTGCTCACCGTGGGGCGCTGCGGCAGCTTTCCGCTGCGCCTCCGCGTGGTGGGCGGCCTCCCCGACCCGAGAGAGCTGATCCTCGTGCCGGGACCGTACGCACAAGACGGGCTCGACGTGATCGAACTCTCCGAGCTGCAGGACATCGCGGGCCGAGACGTAGTGCTGCGTGCCCAGGCCGACTGCACCACGCGCGACCTGTTGGCGATGCTCGCCGCGCTCCAGCCCGCCGCCTCGGTCTACCTCGGCTGGGGCGTGACCGTGGAGGGCGATGCGCTGGCAATCGGTGTGGAGCCCGGCCTGCGCGTGGTGGAGAGGCTCCCGGTGCCGGCACCGGCGGTCCCGGCCGCGGCGACGCCCCCGTCGGATTCGCCGCCGGCGCCAGCCGCGGCGCCGCCCGGCGATCCGATGTCGGTGCTCGCCGAGCCCTAAGGCGCCAGGCGCCGGCGGGCCGCAGCCGCCAACGCGAACAGCGCCAGCAACGAGGCTTCCTCCCCTCCCCCATTGCACCCACAGTCGGGATCCGGGCTGGGATCGTCGCCCTTGCAACAATCCGCGCCGCGCCCACCCGTGTCTTCGGCAGTGTCGTCGCTCGCGGTGTCGGTTGCGGCGGTGTCGCCCCCCGTGTCTTCGGGCGTTTCTGGCGGTCCCAGCGTGGCCGTGAAGGTGAACTCGGGAGGCTCCTTGGTGTAGCTCAGCGCCGAGTCGTAGGCGTCATGGCTGACCCCGGTGTTCTCGCTGAGAATGCCGACAAGCACCCAGGCCTCGTGCCACTTGGAGCCAAAACCGCCCAGCGTGACCGTCGTCGTGTCCCTGGTCAACTCGGTCGCGGAGTCCCAGGTGGTGCCGTCGGTGCCCACCACGCTCACCATCCACCGCACCTTGTCGCCGGCCTCGGTGGTGCCACCGGTGAAGGCAACTTCCACGCTCGATGGCGTACTTTCCGGCATCGGCAAGCGGAAGTAGTTCACGCCGAGGTAGTCGGGGCGCCACTCGTCGGGCGTAACCGTGACCGGCAGAGCGGTGCTGTCGCTACCGAGGTCGGTCCGGTACACGGGCCACCAGTCGGCTCCCTCCTCGTAGCCTGCGTAGCCAAGTGCATTCCGCACATGGAAGTCGAGCAGGACCGCCTCGAAGGCCTCGCTCCCGCCGAAGTGATCGGCGAAAACGCCGGGCGCGTCGGCGGTGGCGGCGGCCTCCCACAGGGTCTTGATGGTACCCTCACCGCCGTGGATCGCCGACAAGTACATCGGCCAGATTCCTTCACCGTATTCGTGCCAGCCGTTCTCGGCGGTCATGGAAATCTCCACGTAGTCCGGCCACGAGTCGTCGCTCAGGTAGTACAGGTAGTCGTCAATGTCGTCGTAGACCTGCTCTTCCATCCACACCGAACTGGCCTCCATCCACCACGTCGGCTCCCAGTAGTCGTACCCGAACTGAACGCCGTGGAAGAACTCGTGGGCCGCGGTGACCTCGAGGGCCGCTTGGGTAGAGAGGCCCGTCCACGACATGTCACTGTTCACCGAGACATAGGGAGTCTTTCCGTCGCGCTCCACATCGGCGTACCCGTACAGGCCGCGACCGAGGCGCTCGATGTAGACGGTGAACTTGCCCGTGTCGGTTCCGTACGGCGGGGCGTAGCCCAGCTCGTCGATCTCCCGCACCCACACCGCCTCGAAGATGGCTCCCACCTGGGCGAGCTCTTCGTCGGTCGCGTCGTAGTCGTAGCCCTCGATGTGGAAGTGTTCGGTGTCGAGCCCGTCGCCGGCCGCGCGTAGGGGGGGCTCGATGGCCGGTCCGGCCCCGGCGAGCCGGGCTTCCCTGAGCGCGGCCGTGGCGCAGGGGGCGCCCCCGTCGTGGGGGGCGAGGGCGAACGCGGGCACGGCGAAGGCAACGAGAAGCATGGCGGTACGGTAACCGCCTTGTGAGGCGTTCCGCTGAGCTACCGCCCGGTGGAGCGCTGGCTCACCAACGCCACCATCTCGGCCAACCGCCCGCGGAGATCCGTCGCCTGCACCGCGTGCACCCTTGGCGCACAGCGGCGCACCATCCCGTCGATCAGGAAGTGCGTGTGGAGCTGAACCCAGGGGTTCGTGTTGCGCACGCCATCGGCCTCTATCGGCAGGCACCCCCAAGGCAGCAGCGCCACGAGGTCGTACCGATCGGGGCTCATGGTCTCGGCGAAGTAGGCCTCCGTGACCGGGTCGGCGGGCTCGGCGAACAGGTAGAACAGCCAGAAGGAGGCGAAGTCGTAGCTGGAACGGTCGGCCACGAAGCCTGAGGCGGCGCGGGCCTCCGCCTCGCGGCGTTCGTTCCACAGGCGAAGCACCAGCGCTCGGATGCCCTCGTGACCCAGCTGGTGCAGATCGGGCCCGCCACCCTCGAGGTACTCCCGCATGCCCTCTGGCAGATAGGGCACGCCCAGCTCCGCGGCAAGCGCCCGAGCGAGCGTGCTCTTCCCCACCCCGGCCGAGCCACTGATTGCGATACGCTGCCCCATCGTGCTCGGTTATCCCGACCGGCACCGGAGCCCCGATGCCGCAGCTCGCCGACTTCATCTCGCGCATCTTCTCGACGGGCCGCACGCAGGGGTTGTCGGGCGGCGCGGAGGTGGTGGGGGACCCCGACCCGGCGGCAGCGTTCTACGCCTCCCGGTTGCGTCGCCATCAGGCCGAAGGCGACTTCGTCCTCGATCCCGCGCTCTTGTGGAACACCACCAGCTATCAGGGCTCGCGCGGCGGGCTGCGCGCCCACATTCAGGCCGAACGAGGCGACGGCATCGCGTCGTTCACGGACGTACTGGTGGTCGTGAGTCAGGCCGATGCGCGGCGTGCCGCGACACAACCCGGCGAGGCGTGGACGGAACGGGCGGCGCGCCAGCTGGGCGAAGGGTTCAGCGACTTCTGCATCCAGGAACGTTTTGAGATGCTCTACGGAACGCGGCCGCTGCGCTTCCGGCTCGTGGCCGATGGCGGCAAGGAGATGCTCAGCCAGTCGTTCGGGCTGGCGGAAGGCGAGTTCGTCACCGGCCTGCTCCCCAACCTCTATGTGGGGCCGGCGATGCGCAGCCGACCCGTGCTCGCTGTCCACCTCAACATGCCCGGGGTGTGGCAGGGCTACCGCGAGGTGGGCCGGCTCTTCAGCGACCAGATCGTGTTCACCCTCGGCCGGCATTGGCTCGACAACTACGCCCACCCCGGCTTGCGGGAGCCGGGCATCTACCGCCTGCAACAGTATCCGGACGGCTCGCTGGTGCATGTGATCAGCCCCGAACTCCAAGACCGCTACTTTGTGCGCAGCGATCAAACAGAGTCGGGGCCGAGCGTACTCACCATCGCGGAGCTCGACGGCCGCCCCGTGGCGTTCCTCGTCCTCGCGGTGGTGGAGAGCCAAACCCAGGAGATGGCGCTCCCTCAGCCTCGAAAGGCTGCGGAGCCCGCCGCTGCCCCGACGCCTGCGGGCCCCCCCCCGCCGCTCGCCCCGGTCCCCAGCGCGAGAAACGCCACGATTCCCCCCGGCCAGCAGCAACGGACCATCATCCCCGACGCAGACGACACCCGCATCCTCACGCTGCACGAACGAGGCGCGCTCCTGCAGAAGGTGCACTTCAGCAACTTCATGGAGGGCTACGATGTGTACTTGGGCCCGAAGGCGCAGGTGGCGACGTCGGCAGCGAGCATGCAGGCCCGGGCCACGATCCAAGTCCGATCCGGGCGCGTGTCGATCGTGGCCCACGACCATAGCGTCTCCCTCGACGGCAAGGCGCTGGACCGTGGAGCGGAGGTCATGCTCACGGGGGTGGTGAAGGTGGAGATCGACGGCGCGAGCGTGGAGTTCCGCGACCTCACCGGAGTGAAGGCGGAGGGTTGGCCCTACCTCGGCGAGCTGCGCCGACCCGGCGCGGGCAGCTACCTCGATTTCGGCGCGGTGTTCCAGTTGGGCCGCGATCGGCGCAGCAAGGTGCGCCTGCCCGACGAACCGCACAACGAGAACATCGCGTGGCTTCCCAGCGTGGGCGGCGGCGCGACCATCCGCTCCCGCACCGGCGACATCCAGAAGTCGAAGTTCTACACCGACTCGATCATGGTGGCGAGCACCCACGCCGAGGTCGACCTGCGGGCGGAACCCGTGCTGCGGTCGTTGGCGCGCCACTGCTACACGTTCGTTCGCCGCGGCGAAGAGGTGCTGTCGCTCTTTCCCACCGAAGGTGCGGGCGGTGTTCGTGAACTGGTGCTCAAGCCGAACGACGAACTGCTGGTGGGCAACTGCCTCTTCCAAGTGGCCTACCCGCCGCCGAAGCGGGCTTCGATCACCGCGCCGGTGTCGTTGGCCGCGGTACCGAAGTTCAGCGCCAAGGATATTGCCGCGGCGGTGGATGAACCCGTCAAATCCGTGCCGAGTTTCGCCACGATCGATCCCGTGGCGCCGGCGGCCCTCGGGCACGCGGGGCCCGCGCCGCGCCCGGTGCGGGGTCCACGGGGGGGCGCTCCAAAGAATGCCCTCTCCGAAGTCGCCATGGTGGACGCCACCGACCTCCCCGAGCCCGTTTCCGCCCGCGGCGCGCGTTCCCGAGCCCCACGGGTGGCGGCGCCCATGCTCCTCAACGACGAGCAACTCGTGCCTGTGGTGAGCGTGGAGGAGCGGGACTGGCAACGGGAGCTGGCGCGGCCGGCCCGGCTTGTGCAGTGCGGGTGGTCCGTGCATGGCCACCTGACGCTCGGCAACCACCGCGGCGTCGACATGATCGTTCCGGAGGTGCGAGCGTTTCCGGACCAGCCGTTCCTTACGCTCGACTACGTACGCGTGTACGCGCGCGGCCAGCAGGCCCGCATGGAGTTGATTCAGGAGGGCGAGGCCGCCATTCTCCAGGGCGACAAGTCTCTACGCAGCACGGAGAGCGCCCGCGAAGCTCGGATCGTGATCGTTCGACGCGATCAGAACTTGGAACCCGACTTCGACGTGACACTCCGGTTCGCCGAGGGCCGAGGGTTGCCCGATCCGCGGGCGCAGCTCCTCGAAATCGACTTAGGCGACCGCCTCGTCGCCGCCTTGTTCACCACCGGGCTCCCGGAACGGAGTGACCGCCAGCTCACCCTCGGCCCGATCACCGCCACCCTGCGCTTCGACGGTGGCCGCGCCACGATCTCCGACTACCTGACCAGCTACCGCACCGGCGCCAGCGGATTCGTACCCTTCTTCTACCAGGAAGGGGCGAAGCCCTGGCGCACGATGCCGGAGGACGGAACGGCGGTGTCGATCACGCCTGGCGACCGCATCTTGGCCGGCGCGAACCTGTACCGGTTTGAGGTTGCGTAGGTGGGGGGTGGGCGCGTAGAGATCGGCGTGGTCTGCTCGGTGGGCATCGGCGAGGCACGCGGCGGCCGGAGCAGCAACCAAGACAATTACTTGGTGTGTCGGAGCGGCACCATCCGGTGGCTGGGCAAGGATGCGGAGGAGGTGGTCGACACGGTGGAACGGCCCGAAGTGCTCCTCGCTGTGGCCGATGGAATGGGTGGACACGAAGATGGCGAAATTGCCGCCGCCGCCGCCGTACAGGCCATGAGCCGACTCTACTCCCGTCCACTCCCGGCCACCCCCGAGACCGAGTTGGCCGGATTTGTTCACGAGGCTCACACGCGGGTGCGCGAGCGCGTCAGGCAGAACGGCGAGGTCAACATGGGGTCGACCCTCACGGTGGCCTGGCTCATCGGCAACCGGGTGTACTGGGCGCACGTGGGGGACAGCCGCCTGTACCACTTGCGCAGCGACCGAATCACGCGCATCAGCCGCGACCAGACGCGCGAAGAGTTCGCCCGCCGCGATCGGCGACCCGTGCCCTCCCACGCCGGTTATCTCGCCCAGAATTTCATCTTTGGCAGCCGCGGCCTCGGCAACGACGCAGCCCTCCGTATCGACCCCGGGGTCGATACGGGCGCCTTCACGCTGCGCGCTGGCGACCGGCTGCTCTTGTGCTCCGACGGGTTGCACGGGCGCCTCGGCGACGAGCAAATCGGGGACACTCTCAGCCACGTTCCCCGCCCACAGGCCTGCGCCGCCGCGCTATGCGACCGCGCCATGGCCCACCAGTCCGACGACAACATCACCGCGATCGTGGTGCGGGTCGATGTGCAGAGCGCCGAAGTCGACCGCGACGACGACACCATCATTCCCCTCTAGGCCCCATGAACGTACTCTTCTTAGCGCCAAACTACCCAGCCGAAATGCAAGACTTCACCCGCGGCCTCGCCGAGGTGGGCGCCCGAGTCTACGGCATCGGCGATGGCCATCTGCGCGGCCTGGTGCCCAAGGTGCACCGCTCCCTCGCCGCCTATCGCCAAGCCCAGCTCTTCGATCGGGATGCCACGCTCGCCGCCGCGCGGTCCTTTGGCGTGTCGTTCCATCGGGTGGAGTGCCTGTGGGAGCCCTTCGTGGAGCTGGCGGCCGATCTCCGCGAGCAGCTCGGCGTACCCGGCATGTCACTCGACACCGCGCGCGGCTTCCGCGACAAGGAGCTGATGAAGGAGCGGGTAGAAGGGGCGGGGCTCCGCGTGCCCCACCACGCGCGCGCCAGTTCCGGCGCCGAAGTGCGAGCCGCCGCCGCCCGCATCGGCTTTCCCCTCATCATCAAGCCCATCGCCGGCGCGGGCAGCGCGGACACTTTTCGTTGCGACGACCCGGCCGCACTCGAGGCCGCGCTCGAACGCACACAACACGTCAAGGAGCTGAGCGTCGAGGAATTCGTGGATGGCGACGAGTTCACGTTCGACACCGTGTGCATCGAGGGCCGACCCGCCTACTGGAATGTCGCGTGGTACCGCCCGCGCCCGCTCATTTCCCGCACCAACGAGTGGGTGAGCCCGCAGGTCGTCGTACTCCGCAACCCCGAACAGGCCGAACTGCGGGGCGGGGTAGAGCTTGGATACGGCGTGCTCAAGGCGCTGAACATGGGGAGTGGCTACACCCACATGGAGTGGTACCGCAAGGCCAATGGCGAAGTGGTCTTTGGCGAAATTGGTGCGCGTCCCGGCGGGGCACGGTTGGTCGATGAGATGAACTATTCGATCGACGCCGACTTGTTCCGCGAATGGGCGCGCGCGGTGTGTTGGGGTCGTTTCGAGGCCCGTGTGGAGCGCAAATACAACGTGGCCATCATCTTCAAGCGCGCACAGGGTCAGGGCCGCATCACGCACATCGACGGCCTCGACACCTTCATGCAGAAGTACCGCCGCCACGTTGTGGTCGAGGAGCTTCTGCGGCCCGGAACGCGCCGCCGGGACTGGAAACAGACCCTACTCAGCGACGGCTACCTCATCCTGCGTCACCCCGATTTGGCGTCCACCCTCGAGATGGCGGACGAGTTCGGGGAGCGGGTGCAGATGTACGCGGAGTAGGTCTCCCACAGGTCGGCCCCGGTAGGGGGAACCCCGGCGAAGGGTTCCCCCCGCTGTTGATTGTCAGTTCCCCTTGCCGCCCACGGTCGACTCCCGGAGCGGCATGGGGGACTGGCGAGGAGGGGGAGAGGGGCCTTCGGGGCGCGTTATTTACGCGCCCCGAACCTAGCTCCCGTAGCTTGCGGAGGGAGCGAGGTCGGCCCCGGTAGGGGGAACCCCGGCGAGGGGTTCCCCCCGCTGTTGATTGTCAGTCTCCGCGCTCCATCTTCTTCACGGCCATCTGCACATACTTACGAATGTTGGGGATGTCGGGGTCGAGGGATGCGGCGCGTTGTAGGTCCTCAAAGGCCTGCCGATAATTCTTGCGGTAGTAGTGGCTGATGCCGCGACGGCACCGCGCCATCGCGTGGCCGGCATCGAACGCCACCGCCTGGTCGTAGAAGTCGATGGCGCGACGGTATTCTTTGCGGGCGAAGTACAAGTCGCCCATCGCGAGGTGGGGTTCGGCACCGTGGGGTTGGAGGTCCTCGGCGCGCTGAAAGTCGCTCATCGCCGAGCTGTAGTCACCCAACTCGAGGTAGCAGCGACCGCGACCGAGGTGGGCATCGCTCCGGTCGTGGCGCAGGTCCACGAGGTCGGTGAACGACTGGATGGCCCCGACAAATTCACCGCGGCCCGCGGCGGCCACGGCGTCGGCCATCAACTGGGCGATGCGGCTGTCTCCTCCCGCCGGCTGGATGTTGGCCACCTGCGGCGATGAGTCGGCGGGCGCTGCTTCCGCGTCGTCCGTGAGCTGCGGGCCGTTCGCGATGGGTGCGCGACCCAGACGGAGGCCTCCGCCGGCCACGGGCATGCCCGTGCCAGCGCCGGCGTCGACGTCATCGTCCTCACTGCCGGCGGCGGCGAAGCTGTCGTCGCTGAGGGACGGACCGGCGGCGCGGACTCCGGCGGGACGAACGGCGCGCACCGCGGAAGGGACCGGCGCCGAGGGACGGGTGGGCGACTCGCCGTCAGGGTCGTCCAACACCAGCTCTTCGACCCCAGCGAAGTCCTCCTCCAGCAGCCGGGCGGCCGGAGGCGCGGGCGGTGCCTTCACCGGCGCAGTTGCGGCGGCCGGAGGGGGCGGCGCAGCGACGGGCTTGGCGGCCGGAGGGGGCGGCGTGGCCGGCTTGGCGACCGCCGCGGGCGGCGCCTGCACCGGCGCGGGGGCGGCCTGCGTGGGCGGCGCGGCCACCGGCTTGGCGGCCCGCCGCTCCGGCCGCGGCTCCGGGCCCGAAGGACGGGGTTTGCTCTCGACGCGGGCAGGCGCGCTCGGCGGGCGGCGCGCGCCCCCCTTGCCCGCCGTCGGGGAGACCACCACCGCGTCGCGCGGGGTGTGCTCATCGTCGACATCCTCCTCCTGCGCCAGCGGCGGCCGAGGCCGGAGGACACGAAACTGGCGCGCGGCAGCCGCCTCGGCCTCGACCATCCGGTCCACTTCGGGGCTGAGCGCAGCGTTCACCCGAACGACCTGCCCAAAATCCAAGTGGGCGACGGCGAGGTGCAAAATCGACGCGCGTCCGGCGCCGATCGTCGCCAAGAGCGCGCGCGCCGCCTCGACCGTGGGAAGCCCCGACACGGGCGGCTACTCCTGCTCGCCCGCGCTGATCGCCGCGAGCTGCGCCTTGAGCTCTTCCTTGAGCTTCCGCACCTTGGCGTGGTTCTCCTCCAGCTTCTTGAGCTTGTTTCGAGCGGCCTCGTTCTCCGCCTGGCCAGCCGCCGTCTCAGCCTCCAAGGATTGCGCCCGTTGCCGAAGCCGGTCCCGCTCGCCACCGCCCTCTCGGGCCTCCACTTCGAGACGCGCCACCTCAGCCCTCAGGGCGTCGCGCTCGGCTGTTACCCCGCCGTGTGAGCTGCGCAGCTCGTCTGCACGCGCGCGGAGGGCGGCCATCTCTCGCTTCACGTCGAGCGCTTCAGCGCCCAGCGACTCCTGCAGCTGCCGGTAGCGGCCGATCTCCAGCTCGGCCGACACCAGCTGGCGCGTGACCCCCTCCGCGCTCTTCATGGCCGAGCCGAGCTCGGTGAGCCTGGCCTCCAAGATCAACTTCAGCTCATCGGTGATTTCCGTGATCCGCGCCGCATCGTTGGCCATGAGCATCCTCGGTAGGGCGGTCCGGCTAACGCCGCGACCGTTCCGCGGCCATCCCCGACGGGGGAAGCGCGCTAAGGCGGCGCGGTGCGGCCCCGGCTTCTCCTCCTCGAACCCGACGCGGCGTTTCGCCTCGCCTTGATCGCCGCACTTCGCGAAGCCTTCGACGTGAGCGTGCCCAACCGCGACGACGACCTCTTGCGCCTCGCCCGCGCGCTCCGACCCGACGTGGCCCTGTTCGCCGCCGGGGATCGTCAACGCGGCGAGGCGATGCGCCTATCCCGGGTCCTAAAAACGGATGTTCGCAGCGTGCCGGCGCTGGGCCTCTACACACACCGAGGTGAGCGCGGGCCCTCGGCAGCGGCGGTGAAGGATGTGGCAGCAGATGGCTTCCTGCCCTCGGTGGTGGAGCCCGGTGCGCTCCTGCCGTTTGCGGTGGCGCTCGCGCGCGGCGAGGTGGTGCTCCCCAACCCTTGGCCGGACACCGCCCCCTTGGGACTGAGGCGCGTCCTCACCCGCCTGCTGGGCCGGTTAGGAAGCTCGGGATGAAGCGTACCGTCGGGAGCAGCGGCCTTCAGGTAGCTCCGGTCGGGTGGGGCGGCATGCCGCTTTCCCTGCCGCCGCGGCCTACCGAGTCCGATGCGGTCGCGCTGATCCGCACCGGCCTCGACTTGGGCGTTGATTTCATCGACACGGCCGACGTCTATTGCCGCGACGATGGCGACATCGGGCACAACGAGCGCCTGTTCGCGCGCGCGCTGCACGACCATCCCGCGCGGACGAACGTACTCGTCGCCACGAAGGGCGGCCTGTGCCGGCCCGGTGGCCGGTGGCTGGCCGCAGGGCGGCCCGAGGCGCTACGAGCCGCCTGCGAACGCAGTCTCCGGGCTCTCGGCGTGGAGCAGATCACCCTGTACCAGCTGCATGCGCCCGACCCCGACGTGCCGTTCGCCGACTCCGTCGGCGAGCTCTTCCGCCTCAGGGAAGAGGGGAAGATCGTGCACGTCGGGCTCTCGAATGTGTCGGCGGAGGAGCTCGGAGCGGGCCTTTCCGTGGGCCCGATCGTTTCCGTCCAGAACCAGATGCACCCGCTCGACCTCTCCGCGGTGCACGACGGCGTGCTGGCCGCCTGCGAACGCACGGGCGTGGCGTTCATTGCCTACAGCCCGGTGGGGGGAGGCGCGGAGCGCAGAGAGGTCCTCGGCCACCCCGCGCTCGTCGCTGCGGGTGCGAACCTCGGCGTCGGCGCGGGTACGGTGGCGTTGGCGTGGCTGTTGTCGCTGTCACCGTGCATCCTCACGATCCCCGGGTCGAGCCGACTCGACACCTTGCGTGCGAGCCTCGCCGCGCGAGGCCTCGTGCTGCCGCCCGTGCTGCGCGCCCAGCTCGACGACACCTTCGGCCACTCGCGGCCGGCGGCGTGAACCCCGAGATCGCACTCCGACTCGAACGCGCGCTGCGTCGACTCAGCGTGCAACCAAACGTGTCGAAGCTGCGGGTGCACCGAGGCGACGAACCACCGCTCAACCTCGACGTGAGGCCGGCACGTCCCGAATCGAACTGGCTGGAACGAGACATCGGCCGCTCGGGGGCGACCCTGGGCGTCGAACACCACGGCGCGTTCGACCCCGCCGCGCTGAACGACGCGGTGGCCTGGTGCGAGGACGTGCTCGCCGCGACCGCCGACGTACGCGAGCTGGCCTCGGCCCGCGACCAGGCCGCGCGGCAGGAGGCCTTGCTTCGCAGTGTCCTGATGACGCTGACCGACGGCGTGCTGCTCTACGATCGGGACATGGAGCTCATCGAGTGCAACGAGTCGGCGGTACGCATGTTCGGGGCTTCCCGCCTTGACCAGATGTCTCTCCGCGAGGGGCCGGACCGCATCGAGCACGTGTTTCGCCCCGGCGGCGGCCCGCTGAAGTTCGAGGAGTGGCCGGCCTACCGGGCCGTGAAGAACCGGGAGTGGGTAAACCGCGAGCTGCTCGACTATCGACGAGCAGACGGGCAACAGCGCTGGCTGCTGGTGAACGCAGCCCCGGTGGCCGCCGGCGCCGTGATGTCGATCGCCGACCTCACGGACTTCCACGAGGCCCGCGCCATCGCTGAGGAGAACGTGCAGGTCTGGCAGGCCCTGGTCGGGGCCCTCCATGAAGGCGTTGCGTTGTTCGACGTGCACGGGCGCGTGGAGGAGCTCAACGCGGCGGCGGAGCAGGTGTTGGGGGTGCGGCAAATGGACGTTCGAGAAGAGCCGCGCATGGCCGTGGTGACCGGGGCGGTCGACGAACAGCTGCGCCCCGTGTCGGAGCTGCCCTACCAGACCGCGAAACGAACGGGCCGCCCGGTCACCGGAGTGGTGCTGGGCATGAAGAACCGCCGAGGCTCCCTCCGCTGGTACCTCACGTCCGCCGTGCCGCTGCGCGACGGCCGCGTGGTCGCCTCGATCATGGACTTCACCAGCGTGAAGAGCGCCGCCGCCGAGAGCGAGCAGCGGAAGGACGAGTTCATCTCCACCCTGAGCCACGAGATGCGCACCCCGCTCACCTCGCTGGCGGGCGCCCTCGCGCTGTTGGAGGCGGGCGCGGCCGGAGCCGTGCCGCCCAGCGCGGCGAACCTCGTCCAGATCTGCTCGCGGAGCGCGGCGCGCCTCACGCGCTTGGTCAACGACGTGCTCGACCTCGAAAAGATTGTCGCGGGCAGCGTTCCCCTCACCCTCGCGCAGCATCGGGTCTCCGATCTCATCCACCACGCGGTGGAGGCGGTCGCTGCCGCCTCTCGCCAACTCGGGGTTGAGGTGGTTTCGGTGGACCGGCCCGTGGCAGTCGTGGCGACCGACGCGGACCGAGTGGCGCAGATTCTGGCGAACTTCCTTTCCAACGCGGTGCAGCACTCGAGCCCCGGCGATCGCGTGGAGCTGAGTACGAGCGAGGCCGGAACCCACGTCCGCATCGCGGTGCGCGACTACGGGCCCGGCGTTCCGGCCGCCTTCCGGTCCCGCCTGTTCACCCGATTCGCCCAAGCCGAACCTCAGGCCGCCCGAGGGGGAGCCGGACTGGGCCTCTCCATCTGCAAAGCTTTGGCCCGAGCCCTCGGTGGTGATGTAGGATTCGCTGCCCAGCCCGATCGCGGCTCGGTGTTCTGGCTCACCCTCCCGGCGTCCCCCCCATGAAACGGCCTCTCCGCACCGTGCTCTGCGTAGATGACGATGCGGACATCCTCGCCGTGGTTTCGCTCGCTCTGAAGAGCCTCGGCGGCTTTGAGGTTCACCTCGCCAACGGCGGCCAGGGCGCGTTGGCGCGGCTCGCGAAAGGGGGCATCGATCTGGTGCTGCTCGACGTGATGATGCCCGAGATGGACGGGCACGAAACGTTGGAGGCCATGCGCAGCAACCCGGCCACTGTCGATACCCCGGTCGTGCTGATGACGGCGCGCGTACAGCTGTACCAAGCGGCAACTCCGCCGCCCACGGTGCTTGCCGTCATCGCCAAGCCCTTCGACCCCGTGTCGTTGTCGTCGCGGCTCGTGGCGCTGTGGGAGAGCGCGCCGCAGTAGGCGTGGGGCGGCGTCGACCTTGGCGACGCTGCGGCAACTCCGGGCATCCCTGCGCTTGCCTACGACGTTTTCGGCGGTATGCTGTCAAGGATGTTGACCGTCCGCCTTCCCTCTGATCTCGGCTCTCAAGTTCAGGCCCGCGCCTCCGCCAACGGCACCACATCTGACGCCGTCGTGGCCGACGCGCTGCGCCGGGAGGCGAGCGCACGGCGGGTGTTCGGTGAACTACTCGATGTTGCGGGAGGAGATCTCGACGAGGACGAGCTGGTAGCGCTCTCCGTCGCGGTTGTGCGGCAGAGCCGGCGGGAGCACTCGGGACGTTGAACGTCATCGTTGACACCAACGTGTTGGTCGCCGGTCTCGCTTCCCGCAATGCCACATCGCCCACTCGCCGCAACCGGCCGCACGTGGTCCGCTGGACCGGGGGCGGAGTGAGCACCCGCCGTTGACTTGCCCTCACACCACATCCGCATCCAGCGTGCCCTTCCCTCCCCGCGTGAACTCACGAACGTAGGGAATGTCGCACTCCTGGGTGGCCTCGGCGGTGCCCACGAAGGCGATGCGGCGTTCGTACAGCATGGCGATGCGATCGCTCACCGTGAAACAACTGTCCATGTCATGGGTGACGACGATGCTGGTGACACCCAACCGCGCCTGGAGCGAAAGAATCAGCCCGTTGATGCGGCGGACGTTCACCGGATCGAGGCCCGTGGTGGGCTCGTCGTAGAGGATCACCTCGGGCTTCATCGCGATGGCGCGCGCGAGCCCCACCCGCTTCCGCATGCCGCCCGACAGCTCGGAGGGCTTGAGCTTCTGGCTGCCCTCCATCCCCACCATCTCAAGCACCTCGGCCACACGTTCGTTCATGGCGGGCTCGGTTCCCCAGTGGTGTTCGCGCAGGGGATATTTGATGTTCTGCTCCACAGTGAGCGAGTCAAACAGCGCGGCCGACTGAAACAACATGGCGATGCGCTTACGGATGTCGAGCAACCCGCGTTCGGGCAGGGTGGTCACCTCCTGGCCGAAGGCCTGAATGCTGCCGCCGTCGGCCCGGAGGAGCCCGATCAGCATCTTGATCAGGACACTCTTGCCGGTTCCCGACCCGCCGAGAATGGTCAGGGTTTCCCCGGCGAAAACGTCGAGCGTGGCGTCTTCGTAGATCACCTTGGGGCCAAAAGCCTTCCTCACACCCCGGAACGAGATGAGCGGCGTGGCCCCGCCACCGTCTGTCGGGTCGGGGTCGAGCTCAACCATAGATCGCCACAAAGATCGTGGACAGCAGGTAGTTCGACACCAGCACGGTGATCGAGATGTTCACCACCGCACGCGTCGTACTCTGGCCCACGCCTTCGGTGCCTCCCGTGGTGTTCAGCCCCACAAAACACCCGATGATCGCAATGAAGTAGCCGAAGAACACGCTCTTGGCCAGACCGTGCATCAGGTCCACGAACCCGAGGGTGTCGGTGACTTGGGTGAAGAAGAACTGGCTGGTGACCCCCACCTCCCGCATCGTGATCAAGAGGCCACCGAACAGTCCCACGGCGTCGGCGAGCATGGTCAGGAGCGGCAGCGCGATGATGCAAGCGAGCACCCGCGGCGCCACCAGCTTTTTGATGGGGTCGGCCCCGAGAGCGCGGATCGCGTCCACCTGCTCGTTCACCACCATCGAGCCCAGCTCCGCGGCAAAACCGCTCCCCACGCGGCCACCCACCAGTAGCGCCGTAAGCGTGGGGCCCAACTCCCGTACGATGCCGAGCGCCACGAGCTTTCCGGTGTACATGCTGCCGCCGTACGACTCGAGCCCCACAGCGAACTGCAAGGCGAGCACCATGCCCGTGAACACCGCAGTGAGCGCGGTGATCGACCAGCTGCGGATGCCGGAGTGATCGAGTTGGTTCAGGACCGGCGCCCACTCGATCGGGGAGCGGAAAAAGGCGAAAAAGGCTTGGACGGACAGCACCGCCACGCCGCCGGCATCGGCGAGAAGCGCACGAAACGCCCTCACGGGGCCACGGGGTCGAAGCCGGCGAGGACCGCTTCGAAGGCAGGCCAGAGCTCGTCGAGGGTGCCGAGCGGGGTGATCAGCACGAAGTCGTAGGTGCACCAGTCGTGGTTCACCACGGCCACGCCGAGGCGCACGGGCACACCGTCGAGGCGGCCCGTGTGTGTGCGCACCACCCCGCTGCGCGGGCCGATGCTGCGCTCCACCTCAAGGTCCTGCGTGACCCCCTGAAGCCCCGCCACCAGCTCGGTAGCCAGGTCGACGGTGCGGGCCTCTTGGAAGCGGCTTCCGCAGTTGGAGTCGATGTAGAGCGAGGCGCCCGCCCCGCGATTGACCCACGCATGATCGGCGCCCCCGGGCTCCACCGACGACCACCCCTCGCCCGGACTGCCGCTGCGGTACTTGCCCTCCAACAGCTTGGCCTGATGCCAGCCGAACGGCATGCACCCCCCGAGCAGCACCGCCAGCACCACCGCTCCCGACGTTCTGCTCATGCTTCACTCCCGGTGACGCGGAGGAACACCTCCTCCAGCGGGCGGCCCTCGCACACCTCCGCGATCGTGCCCATCACGGCGATGCGCCCTTGGTGGATGATGGCGATCCGGTCGCACACCTCGGCGGCCACCGCCAAGGTGTGGGTGGAGAGGAACACGGTGCGCCCCTGTTCCGCGAAGTCGCGAAAGGTCTGTTTGATCTGGCGGGCGCCGCTGGGGTCGAGGCCCACCATGGGCTCGTCGACGATGAGGAGGAGCGGGTTGTGGAGCAGCGCGCCTGAGAGCACGAGGCGCTGCTTCATGCCGTGGCTGAACGACTCCACCAAGGCGTTGGCCCAGTCCTGCAGGGCGTGCTCGGCGAGTACCTCCTGAATCCGCTGGTCCAGCTCGGCACCCTCCATGCCGTACAGCTCGCCGATGAACTGGAGAAACTCACGCGCCGTGAGCTTTTCGTACACGTAGGGCCGGTCGGGAATGAAGCCCATCACCCGGCGCGCCTCCACCGGCTGGCGCTGGAGATCGAGCCCGTTGATGTACACCTCGCCCGCCGTGGGCGGCAGCACGCCGGCCAACATGCGGAGCGTCGTGGTCTTTCCGGCCCCGTTCAAGCCCAGAAAGCCGAACACCTCCCCGGCCCGAACGTCGAGATCGAGGGGGTGAAGAGCTTGGAAGCCGGCGTACCGCTTCTCAATCTGGCGGGCGCTGATCATCGCGGGGTCGCCTTATTCCGCCGCGCCCGGCGTGGCGGCGGGCAGGGGCACGACTTCAAGCGAGAGGCGGCCGATGGAACCGATGAGCTCGATCTGCCGGTCGAGGTCGCCCGTGACCAGTTTTAGGTGCGTGGCGTGGGCCGGGAACTCACCCAGCGTGGGATCGATCGCCACCCAGGCCTCGCCGGGCCCGAGCCGCACCTCGGGCCAAGCGTGGTAGTAGAACGCCTGACCCAGCGTGGCGCTGTACACCACACCGGCCGCGATCCGACTGGGAATGCCCGCCGCGCGCGCGAGGGTCACGTAGAGCGCGGTGTGCTCGTTGCAGTCCCCACGCATCGTGCGCAACACCTGCAATCCGTTGGGGATGCCGATGGTGGGCGCCTTCTGCACACCCTCGTATACGAAACGGTAGAGCCGAAGCGCGGCCTCCGCGCGATCGGGCGCGTTGCCCACGATGGCCGCCGCCTTCGCCTGAATCTCCGCTTCGTTCACGGGGAGACTGAGGGTGGCGTCGAGGTCGCCCGACCCCACCACGGGGAGCAAGGGCCACGAAGATTGCGGGGGCACGGAGAGCACGACGACGTTGCCGCTGCGCGCCTGAAGTCCGGCCTCGTCGGGCACACGCTCCGGCTCGATGCCGGAGAGGCGAAGCGCCAGCGGCGCCGTGAGGCGATTCGGGTCGATGAAGCCGGTGAGCGGCGCGCGGGAGCTCGCCACGAGGTCGGGCGGCTCCACGTCATCCACCGCCAAGGCGTCCTCGCGGGTCATCCTCACGGTGCTGATCCCCATGGCACCTTCTTCACGGAGGGTGTCCCCCCGTTCGTCCACGAGGCGGCGGATGCTGGTTCCCCCGCCGTCGAGCCGCACCCAGTGCCCCACCGTGCCGTTCGGCAAGAGCTCCGGCGCCTCGACGGTGATGACCATGCGCGAGGGCGTCATCGTGAGCGGCTGGAAGAACGGCACCTCAAACTGGTCGCCGGGGCGCATGTCCATGCCGCGTAGGCGAGCGTTCACGGTCTGCAAGAGCGACGGCGGCGGGCTCATCGGCTCGTCCACCACGATGGGATCGCCTCCCATGTCGATCTCGGCGTGGAGCACCTCGCCCCGCATCTCGGCCCGCACGATGAGGCGCTGCACGGTATCGACCACGAGGTGGAACGACCGCAGGTTCCCCTCCGCATCGGCAACGGCCGTACTCGCCGTCGTTACCTGCTGGCTCTGCCCCATGGCGCCGAGCACGAAGCTGGAGCGCTCCTCGAAGAGCGTTCCTCCTTCCGCCGTGCTGCTCTGCCGGGACACTCCGTAGCCCACGTGCACGCCACCGATGAAGATGCCCGTCCATGTCTCTGCCGCCGGGCCGAGCGCGAGCGCCTCCACGTCGATGGGAGCCACCTCCGACCGCACCTGACTCGAGGGCCAAGCCAACGAACCGACGAGCGTGAGGACCGCGACGAGTTCGGCAACCACCAGCCAGCGCACCCGATGGAGCTATCCCGGCTATGCTGTAGCCCTGTGCCCACGAGAGAAATGGTGACGCTTCTGCTGCTGCTGGCCTGCGACCCCCAAACGCCCGGCTCTCACACCGCTGAAACCGGCGATACCGGCGCACCCCCCGACTCTGGGCCCGATGTCATCACGGGCGACACCACCGAAGACACCGAGGACACCGGAGAGCCCGTCGACACGGCCGACGAGGAACGCGACGAAGCGGCCTACGAAGCCTTCTACGACACCGAATCCATCCAGCAGATCGTGATCTCCATCACCGCCGCCGATCAGGCCGCGATGGACCTCGAAGCGGAAGCCGAACGGGCCGCGAACCCCGACAACCCCACCTACTCCTACGTTACCGCCAGCGTGGCCATCAACGGCGAGACGATCGAGAACGTGGGCCTGAAGTACAAGGGGCGTGCGTCCTTCCAATACTGGTCCGAAAAACCTTCACTCAAACTCAAGTTCGACGAGTTCGAGAACGGCCGGCGATTCGCCGGGCTCAAAAGGGTGAACTTCGACAGCATGGTGGGCGACGAGTCCATGTCGCGCGCGGTGGTGGGCTACCACCTGTGGCGCGAGGCCGGGGTGCCCGCGCCGCAGGCCAATTACGCGCAGGTCTACCTCAGCGTAGACGGTGCCGGACCGGTATACCTAGGGCTCTACGCGAACATCGAGGAGCTCGATGCCACCTGGGTGGAGCACAACTACGACGATGCCGACGGCGACTTGTGGGAAGGGCTGGATTCCGCAGACTTCACCAGCCCCGGCCTCACCCATTTTGAGCTGGCCGCGGGGGCAGGAAACCAGGCTGCACTCGACCACGTGCGTAAGGCGCTCCAGGGCCACGGCGACGACTTCTACGCCGACGCCGACGAAGTGATCGACATGGAGAACTTCCTCGACCTGTGGACGCTCTCGATCGCCACCGGCAACCGCGGCGGCTACCCCTTCCACCTCGGCGGCTTCTTCGCGTACCTCAACCCCGACGACGACCGGCTCGTGTTCACGCCCGGCGACATGGACGAGAGCTTCGACACCGCCACCCCCATCTACGCCGCCTACGTGACCGGCTCCGTGGCGGCGTTCTGCCTCTACTACGACGACACCTGCCCCGAACGCTATCGGGGCGCCCTCAGCGACGCGGTGGGCTTCTACGAGAGCTCGGATATCGCCACCTTCGCGGAGGCCGCCCACGTGCTCAGCGCCGTGGCGATGCAAGACGACAGCCGCAAAAACCTCGACGGGGTGTCACTCACCACGTCGGAGGTGAGCCAGGCGCGCGACCGGCTCACCTACCGCATCGAGATGTACCCTGGGTGGCTCCGCGACCGGCAAGGCATTTAGTCCAACGCCCCAATCCTCCGCCCTGCGTCTGAGCCGAACGCCTCTTCCGGGTTCTGGAAGGCGGCGGCGAACGAACGAACGAGCTGGGAGCCGCGCACGCCGTCTACGAGGCGGTGGTCGAAGAGCAACAACACCGGAAGCATGGGGCGCACCGCGGGCACCCCTCCCACGGGCACCACTTCGTCCTGCACGACACTGGTGCCCCAGAACGTGCCCACCTGGAAGAGCCGCGGCGGCAGGTGGATGTCGGCGCCCCGAAACAGCACTCCCTCCATCGGCTTCACCGTGGAGCCCACGTTCGAGAGCGCGCTGGTGATGCCGTACGCGTGGAAGAAGTAGTCGCCGATGACCGAGGTGTTCGCGCCGAAGTCCACCACGCGCAGACAGGCGCGGAACAGGAGGCTCGGGAGCTTCTCCCCGAGCCCGAGGAGGTGCTTGATCAGGGGCGACTCCGACTTGCCGGCACGCTCCGCGGTGAGCGCCTGCCCCGCGCGCGCGCCCAGCTCCGCGAGGGTCATCTCGTCCACCGCCGCCACCGTGGCCATGGAAACTTCGCGGTCGAGACCGGGGCGGTCGAGGAGGTTCACCGGCATCGCCAGCCCCACGTGGGGGTGGGTGACGATGCGCTGCCCAATCACTCGGCCGTTGGCGGAGGGATGCTCCACCAACGTGCGTGCGATGCAGGCCGCGACGAGGTGGTTGAGGGTGACTCGCGTACCGCCGGCCGCAAGGGCCGCGAGGTAGGCGCGCGCAGCGGTCGCGTCGACGCTGAAGTTCACGGTCACAAAGGGGCTGGTGGGCGGCCGAAACCACCACAGCACCGTGCGCCGGGCGATGTTCGGTCTGGCCACCCGCTACGCCCCTTCGCTCAGCCGGCCCACACGCGCACGGTGCGCGCCACGTACTCGGTGATCTCCCGACACTTGTCGTAGTCGGGGTGCCGCAGGTGCATCCAGGCGTGCCCCATGTAGCCGGCACTCACCGAAGCGGTTCGGCTCCCCACCGCGGGCAGGTGCACCTCGCCGATGCAGGGACCGATCTCGCGCTGCACCTCATCGAGGCCCGTGTAGCCTTGGATGCGGCCGTCTTGGTTGGGCCGCAGCGACAGGAGGCTCGCAGAGAACCGCCGGCTCGGGCGCGGCTGAGCCTCCCCCTTGGTGATCGCGGTCGCCCACTCCAGATACAGGTCCATGTCGTTGGCCCAGCAGTAGAGGTCCCAGAAGCGCACTCCGGGAGGCCTCGCCCCGATCTCCGAGAAGGAGAGCCCCTTGGCGCCGTAGAACCACTCCATGTGCGTGGGAGAGGTGTGGAGCCCGAGCTCCTTCACCACCTTGCGCCCCAGCACCTTGAGCTCATCGTAGCCGGGAGCGTCGATGCGGTTGGTGACGATCACGTAGGGGTTCACCCACCGGTTGCGCATCGCGTCGAGCACGTTCGGGTAGTAGTGGCACACCGCCTCGAACACGACTTGGCCGTTCACGGTGAGGGTGTCGTAGAACCCTTCGTGGCCGGAGATGAACTCCTCCATCGTGACCTTGGCCGGGCGAGCGCCGAAGCCGGCCTCGGTGAGCGCCTGCTTGAGCTGATCGTCGCTGTCCACGCGGCTGGTGCCGGCGGCGCCTGCGCCATCGCGAGGCTTCACGATCACCGGGTAGCCCACCTCCCGTACGAACCGAGCGGCGTCCTCCAGCGACTCCACGTCTACGTTCCTCGCGCAGGGAATTCCCCGACTGCTGAGAAACTGCTTCATCACGTACTTGTCGCGGCAGAGGTTCACCTGCTCGGGCGTGAGGCCGGGGATCGTACACGCGGCGCGCGCGGCGGCGGTCGGCGTCATGATCGCCTCCACCGTGCACTCCAGCCTGTCTACCCACTCCCGCTTCTGGATCTTCCGAACGCAGTCGATCAGCGCGCTCTCGTTCGCCATCGACGCAATGTGCTCGTAGCCGTGGAGCCAGCTCTTGAGCTCGCTGTCGAGGTATTCTGGTGGCGAGTCGCCGATGCCGGTGACCCGGGCCCCCGCCTGGTGGAGCGCCCGAACGAAGAAGCGTTGGTTGGCCGGAAAATTCGGCGCCATGAAGAGGACGTGCATGGGAACTCCGGAAGTCGGGGGAAGGGGCTACTCGTAGCGGACCTTGACGGTCTCGATAAGGGTGCGGAGCGCTGCGGAAACAACGGCGGTATCGGGGTGGCGCACGATGGCGAAGCCTTCGCCTTCGTAACCGCCCGCCTTGGGCGCTCCGACACGCGGCATGCTCGCTTCGACGATGTACGGGCCCACGATGCGGTGGGCCTCCTCCAAGCCGTCGATGCGGGCCACACGCCCCTGGCCGGGGCCGCGGAAGTAGGCGCACCCGGCGGCGTACTTTCGCTCGAACCTGCCGCTCACCGTTTCGTTGATCACCGCCTCGGCCCACGCATGGTACAGGCTGCGGTCGTAGGCGTAGCCCATGATCGAGGTGAACTGAGCGCCGGGCGGACGCGCCCCCACCTCGCTCACGACCGCGCTGCCGTCGGGCCGCCGGAACCACTCCATGTGCGTCATTCCGGTGCGGAGACCGAGCGTTTCGACGGCAGCCACGCCCACTTTGCGGATGCTGTCGAACTCCGGGCCGGAGATGTCGCGGGGGGCCAAGGTGCACCACTGCACCCAGTCGTTCCGCGTGACGTCGAGCGGGCCCGGCAGGTAACGAAGGATGTTGTGGAAGCGGACCACGCCATCGATCACGATGGTGTCGAAGCTGTACTCGTCGCCGGTCACGAACTCCTCGGCGAGCACTTCGTTCTGGGGGCTGGGGCGCGTGTCGCGCAGGGCCGTTTCGAGACTGGCCGCATCGGTCACCTGGTAGGTGCCCTTGCAGCCGGCGCCGTCGGGCGGCTTCACCACGATGGGGAACCCCACCTCGGCGATGAACCGGTGAGCGTCGGCCGCAGAGCGCAAGCGGGCGTACCGGGCGCAGGGCAGGCCGGCGTCGCGCAGGGCCTGCTTCATCACGCCCTTGTCGCGAAAGCGGCCGGCAGCGGCGAGCCCCAGCCCTGGAAGCCCGAGGGCCTCGCGCACCTCCGCGATCGTTTCCTGAGCGTTCTCGAGAATCCCAATCACCCGATGCGCGCCACCCGTGTGGCGCATCACGTCGCGGCAGGCCGCCACCAGACACGCGGGGTCGAGCGCGTTTCGGACGGAATAGTGCATGGCGCCGGCCGGCAGTTTGGCTGCCGAGTCCTGCGTGAGCACCACCAGCCTCACGCCGGCCACGCTGTTCGCCGCCTGGATGTACTTCAGGGTGGCCTCCATCAGGAACGGAGCCACGAAGAAAACCGTACGCATGCAGCCGACGTATCGCGGCGCCCTCCGCGTGGCGCCGCGCTGAGGCTAGTCGCGCCCGCGGAAGAACGTCGGGATGTCGTAGTCGTCGGTGCGGAGCGTGTCGAAACCGCTGGAGAGGCCGCCGCGGCCGCCCCGACCAGGCGACGTGTTCGCGTTCACGGCCTTGGCGATCCGAATCTCGGCAGGAACCGAGGGCGTACCGCGCTGACGCCCCTCCTGGAAGCCGGTCGCCACCACCGTGACGCTCACTTCGTCGCCCATCGTCTCGTCGATCACGAGCCCGAAGATCACGTTCTCGTCCTCCGCCGTTTCTTCCGCCACCATCTGCGCCGCTTCGTTCACTTCGTAGAGCGCCAAGCTGGGCCCACCGGTGAAGTTCAGGAGCACGCTGGTGGCCCCGGAGATGCTGAGGTCGTCGAGGAGCGGCGAGGAGATGGCGCGCTGAGCGGCATCAACCGCTCGGTGCTGGCCCGAACCCCGGCCCACGCCCATGAGCGCACGACCCTTGTTGGCCATGATCGTGCGTACGTCGGCGAAGTCGACGTTGATCACGCCCTGATCGTTGATCAAGTCGCTGATGCCCTTCACGGCTTGGTAGAGCACGTCGTCGGCCATCGCGAACGCTTCGGTCATGAGCGTGCGCTCGGTGCTCATCGCCAACAGACGGTTGTTCGGGATGGTGATCAGCGTGTCGACGTGCTGCATCAACGCCTCGATGCCTTCTTCGGCCTGACGCCGGCGGCGGCGGCCTTCGAACGCGAACGGCCGGGTGATCACGGCCACCGTCAGCGCGCCCATGTCGCGGGCCACTTCGCACACCACGGGCGCCGCGCCGGTGCCGGTGCCACCGCCCATGCCGGCGGTCACGAACACCATGTCAGCGCCAGCGAGAAGCTCCGCGATCCGGTCGCGGT
Source organism: Deltaproteobacteria bacterium (assembly GCA_947484175.1). Classification (GTDB taxonomy): domain Bacteria; phylum Myxococcota_A; class UBA796; order UBA796; family SXON01; genus SXON01. The sequence continues at coordinate 8,488 of CANKOI010000021.1, read as the reverse complement.
CTTCGAGCGCCCCTTCGCGACCCACTTCGGGGTCGGCGCCGGCGCCGAGGCCCTTGGTGAGCTGCTGGCCGAGCTGGAAGCGGCGGGCCGCCAGCGACCGCTTGAGGTCCTGCGCGTCGGTGTTCATGGCCACGAATTCCACGCCGGTCAGGCCGGCCCGGACCATGTGGTTCACGGCGTTGCCGCCGCCGCCACCGACACCAACAACTTTGATGCGCGCGCCTACGAGTTCGTTCTCTACAATGTCGATCATAAAAACCTCTGCGGGGGGCTGGTCCGGCCTGCGTGCCGGGGGGGGATGCGGGGAAAGAGACGGGGAAGGGGAAGGGAGGGACGGAGAGAGGGGGGGACTACAGAGGCGTGACGACCGCGAGCTGGCCGGAGACCAGATCGACCCGGTGAGGAACCGAGAGATCAAGACCCTGAGCGACCAGCTGGGGGAGGCGGGAAACCCGCGCAGTCTCGGCGAAGCCGAGGAGCACTTCGCCCCCGTTCCGAAGGAACAGCACGTACCCCGAATCCTCGCGGAAGCGCAGCTCCGAGATGTCGGAAAGCGGCACGCCGCCTTGCTCTTCAGCGGCTTGGAGCCAAGCCAAGCCCTCGACCACCAGCCGGCGCCCCACCTCGGGCTGCGAGGCGGCAAGAGGGCCGATTCCGGTGAGCACCGGGAGGTCGAGTTCACCCGAGAGGGCCTTGCTGAAGGCCACGCCCTCGTCGTCCACAAGGTACAGCGCATCGGTGTGCAGCAGCGCCACCGGGGTGCGCTCCACGATCGACAGCAGCACCCCGTTGGGGAACTGACGTCGCGCGGTGGCCGTTTTTACCCACGGGTGCCGCGACACGCCGGCCACGGCGCCATCGAGGTCGAGCTGAACGAGCGGCGTTCCCTTGGGCAGGTTGGCCAGATGGCGCAGCTCCGCCGCGTTGGCGTGCACGCCCCCCTCGACCGTGAGCGACTCGAATCGGAGCCAGGGCGAGGCCACCAGCAACCACGCAACGGCTGCGGCTCCGCCGAGAACGGCGGAGACGAGGGCGGCGATGCGGAGGGTGCGAAACATTCCCGGCACTCTGGAATCTGACGAATACAGGATTACGAATCTCTTGACAAGGCAAGAGCAGAACTTTTTTTCAGTCAGACACCGAACAGACCTCGCCACCCGCCTCCCGCCACGCGCCCATACACTGGAGAAGAACCCGGAACGACCATGCTCCTCTCTCTCCTCATCAGCGCCTCGCTCGCCGCCGACACTCCCTCCTGGTGGCTGCGCCAGTCGGTCGGCGGGCAACTCTTCCCGGAAGGCGGGGTGGCGGACACGCGCGGCCAATACCGAGTGCCGCTGCACCGCTCCAAGAGTCGATTCTTCCAGACCACCTACGCGGGCGCCGGGCTCCGCACGCTGGTGACCCCGGTAAACGTAGAGGTCGGCCCGCGACTCGGCATCGCTCCCATCGAAATCTTCGAGTTCGAAGTGCAAGGCAGCTACCTCGGCTACTTCAGTTGGGGTGGCCGTGGATTGCTCCCCTACGACGAGATCGGCGGCAAGGGCTCCGATGAGCGAAAGGCCCGCGAGAGCGAAGGCTTCTCGGCCAGCGGCCTGCAGCTCTCCGCCACCCCCACGCTGAAGCTCAAGTTCGGGCCCATCGTGGCCTTCGACAGCGCCACCTTCAGCGTGCTTCACCTCGAGAACCCGCTCGGCCTGAGCTCCCCGTACGTCTACGAACCCAATCGCGACCTCATCGTGGCGTGGGACGATGTGGTCATCGAAAACCAGGCCGGACTGCTCTACGAAATCCTCCCCGGTGGGGATCGGCCTCAGCTGCGCGTCGGCGCCACCGCCCGCAACCGCGCCGCGCTCAACTCCGGCGACGAGAGCCTCGCCGTGGGTGGGCTCGTCTCCTTCCGCCCCGGCACCACCCCCGCCATCCCCACGATCAACGTGGTGGCGCTGGCCTACGTCGTCGACGCCGACCGGGTGGGCACGGCACCGAACCTGCAGGCGTCGGCGACGTGGGTGTTCGAGAAGGTCGTTGCGGACTAAGGCAGGTTGGGGGGAGGACCAGACACGCGGCGCGCAAGACCGGCCGCGCGTTCCGAACCGCCCCGATCGCGTTAGGCCCCTTTCGGCACGGAGGCGAAAAGGAAACCGCCGGCGCTTCGGCGCGGGAGGAAAGTCGGAGCTCCATAGGGCACGAGGCCAGGTAACGCCTGGTCAGCGCGAGCTGGAGGACAGTGCAACAGAGAGAAGAACGCCCGCACGCGCCTCGGCGCGGCGTCGAACTTGCCCCCTTCAACCTTCGGGTCGTGAGGTGGCGAGGCAGGGGGTCGGCAACGACCCGGTGAGTTTGAAAGGGTGCGGTAAGAGCGCACCGGCGGCCCGGGCAATCGGGTCGGCCAGGCAAACCCCCTCGGGAGCAACGCCGAACAGGACCAGGGTGCCCGCCCGTAGGTCCGGGTAGGCGGCTTGAGCCGGTTGGCGACAACCGGCCTAGAGGAATGGTTTCCACCGGCGGATGGGGCAACCCCCTGCCGGCACAGAACTCCGCTTATTGACGCCTCCGTGCCACCCTCGCTCCCCGAGTCCGTCATGCCCGAATTCCAGTTCCAGGAGCTCTTCCCCCACGCCCACCCCGTCGCCACGCCCTGGCGAAAGCTCGACATTCCCGGCGTGGGAACCGCACAGTTCAACGGCGAGGAGGTGCTCACCGTCGCGCCCGAGGTGCTCACCGAGCTCACCCGCGTCGCGATGCGCGACATCAGCCACCTCCTCCGCCCCGGCCACCTCCAGCAGCTGGCCGACATCCTCGCCGACCCCGAGGCCAGCGCCAACGACCACTTCGTGGCCCGCCAGCTCCTGAAGAACGCCAACGTGGCCGCCGGCATGGTGCTCCCCAGCTGCCAGGACACCGGCACCGCCATCGTCATGGGCAAGAAGGGCCAGCGCGTGTGGACCGGCGGGGGCGACGAAGCCGCCATCGCCCGCGGCGTGCACCGCGTCTTCACCGAGACCAACCTGCGCTACTCGCAGCTCTCGCCCGTGACCACCTTCGAGGAGGTGAACACCGGCACCAACCTGCCCGCGCAGATCGACCTCTACGCGACGGACGGCGCCGCCTACGAGTTCCTCTTCATCACCAAGGGCGGCGGCTCTGCGAACAAGACCTTCCTCTACCAGGAGACGAAGGCGCTCCTGAACCCCGCCTCGCTGATGTACTTCCTCGAAACGAAGATGAAGTCCCTCGGCACCTCGGCCTGCCCGCCCTACCACCTCGCCATCGTGATCGGCGGCACCTCCGCCGAGGCCTGCCTGAAGACTGCCAAGCTGGCGAGCTGCCGTTACCTCGACGACCTGCCCACCCAGGGCGGCAAGCTCGGCAACGCCATCCGCGACGTGGGGCTCGAGCAGGAGGTCCTCGCGCTCAGCCGCAAGATTGGCATCGGCGCCCAGTTCGGCGGCAAGTACTTCTGCCACGACGTGCGCGTCATCCGCCTCCCCCGCCACGGCGCCAGCTGCCCCGTGGCCATCGGCGTCTCCTGCAGCGCCGACCGCCAGGCCCGCGCGCGCATCGACAAGACGGGTGTGTACCTCGAAGCCCTCGAAACCAACCCCGCGCGTTTCCTCCCCGAGCCCGCCGCCGACGAGCTCACCGGCGACGTGGTGAAGCTCGACCTCAACCGCCCCATGGCCGAGCTGCGCGAGACCCTCTCGCGCTACCCGATCCGCACCCGGCTCTCGCTGTCCGGCCCGATGATCGTCGCCCGCGACATCGCGCACGCCCGCCTCAAGGAGCGCCTCGACCGCGGCGAGCCGCTGCCCGACTACTTCAAGAAGCACCCGGTCTACTACGCCGGCCCCGCCAAGACGCCCGACGGCATGGCCTCCGGCTCCTTCGGCCCCACCACCGCCGGCCGCATGGACGCCTACGTCGACCTCTTCCAGGCCCACGGCGGCAGCCTCGTGATGCTCGCCAAGGGCAACCGCAGCAAGGCGGTCACCAACGCCTGCAAGCAGCACGGCGGCTTCTACCTCGGCAGCATCGGCGGCCCCGCGGCGCTCCTCGCCCAGGACAACATCCGCAAGGTCGAGGTCCTCGACATGCCCGAGCTGGGCATGGAGGCGGTCTGGAAGATCGAGGTCGAGGACTTCCCCGCCTTCATCGTGGTCGACGACAAGGGCAACGACTTCTTCGCCGAGTTCTCCGGGCCGATTCACGACGGGAAGTAGGGGGTGGGGGCGATGCGGGGTTCCAGGAAGCGGAGCGCGAGGGCGTAGCGCCGCATCGCGGCGCCTTTGGGGCTGGCTCTGGGTGGGTCCGAGGCGGCCTCCGAGGCCCGGAGGACGGGGCGAGCGCCGGAGACGGCAACGGGCCTCCACCGCCAGCGGGAGAACTCACTCCTCGTCGAAGGCCCCGAGGAGTTCGCGGAAACGCTCCTGCTCCCGCGCCACCACGGGTACCTCCACCACCGCTGCACCGCCCGCGGCCGCCGACTGGCGGAGCATGACCGACGTCCGGAACTCCTCGGCTACTGCCGTCCGGACCATCTCCACGCCAGGCTGCCCCGAACTGTGGGCCGCCTGCTCGATTTCGTCCAGGGAGGCGGCAAAGAACTCCTTCCGGAGATTCACGAGATTGACCCGCTTCGACGCCAGAGCACGGTGGAGGGCGTTCTCGAGCCCCGGGGCGTCGGGGGAGTAGATGATGGCGTGAACGTCGAAGGAGAAGGGAACAGACGCGTCACCCAACTCGCGTACCCGGTCCATCGGATCGAGTCGTCGAGTCATACCCACCTTGAACACCCCCGGACCAAACGATCCCTCATTGGAAATCACATAGACATTCCCCGCCCTGGTCAATTCCGCCTGAGAAATCGCCCTCTCCTTCTGGGCGTGCGCCTCTGCCAAGCGAGCCTCCAACTCCGCAACCTTGGCCTCCGCACGTTCGTGCTTCGCCCCCACCGTCGCATCCAACTCAGCCCGAGCCTTCTCGAGCGCCGCGGCATACCTTTGCTCCTCCCGCTCAGCGTCCCGTTGCGCCTGCTCAAACTCCCTCCGCGCCTTCTCCTCGTCCCGCAGACGCTCGCGAATTTCGCGCTGCTCCTCCTTTTCACCATTGAGCTTGACAGCGTACTCATACGCCAGATGCAGCTCAGCTAGTTTCAAGCGCTTGTACTCCGATGTGACCGCGCACCGATTCGGCTTCCCCGATTTGTTGATCGCGTCGAAGGCCTTCTCGATCCGCTCGCCGATGGCAACGACGTTGTTGAATCGCACCTTGGAAATGGCGGCATCCGACTCACCATTGAACGCCCGAAGCATGAGTTTCATGTTCTGGTCGCTCATCTGCTTCCCCTTCTTCAGGTCGCCGTCCACCGTCCACTTGGCGTCGCACTGCGCCGCCGTCCCGGCCTTCAGCATTGCGGCCTGCTGGCTACGGACCGACTCGAGTTCCGACTTGTACCTCTCGCTGGTACCGAAGTCATAAAGCGGTCTGTACAGCCCAAAGGACTGGAGGTCCGCCTGTTCGTCGAGCATCCGCACTTCCGCTGTCAGGCGTTGGAGGTCGGCAAGGGCCGCAGAGTACTTCTCCTCGAACTTTCTTCTTCTTTCAGCGAGCGCCCGTTCATTGTCCGAACGCGACGTAGCGATTTCGCTAGCGAGGCCGGCACGGGCAGCACCCAACTCGGCAGACAGCCCATCCGACTCAGCCTGGAGCCGGTCGCGCAGCGACTGAACACGGTCGCACTCGGCCGAGAGGTCAACGATCGGACCAAAGCGCGCACGCAGTCCCTCGGCCTCCGCTCGGCGCTTCGTCCAGAGAAACGCGAACGTGACTGACGCAGCGAAGAACAATCCGGCGGCAAGGATTGAAAGGACAAGGCCGACTTGGGTGTACAACGGAAGTCTCCCGGGGCGGCCCAGTCTAGCACGACGCGCATGGGGACGTTGAATCCCCTGAAGTATCGCCCCGCCCCGGGGTGCCACGCCGGCGCCGCACCGGCGTGACCGACGCCAGCGCCGCCGCACCGGGGCCGGCCCCCGGCCTCCGGGTTTGACGTTTCGCCCAGAGGGAGACGCCGCCACCCGCGCGCCCCCTTGGGTGGCGGAGCCAGGCGGTCGGAGGCGTACCGGCCCATCGGCCCGCCCTCAACGAGCCTCCGCGCCCCCTACCGCTTCAACGCCGCCGCCGGCATGAGCGAATGCAGCACCGCGTGGATTTCCGGCGCGGCGGCGAGGATCGCATCCCGCTCCGCCACGAGCTCCTCCCGCGCCGCGGCCGCCAACGCCGCCGCCTCCGCCGTCGAGGCGGGCACCGCCGTGCGCTCCGGAGGGATGCCCCCGCCGAGGTAGGGGCCCTCCTGCCAGACGGTGACGCGCTCCGCTTCAAGCGCCGCGTCCACGCGCGCGATGAGGGCGGCGTAGCGGAGCGACACCATGGCCGCGAGGTTCTCCGGGCTGCCGAGGAAGGCCAGCGCCTCGTCGCGGGGGGCGTCGGCCGCGAGGCGGAGGGTCTCCGCACCCAGCTCGACCTCGTGGCGAACGACGAGGAGCTTCTGGGCCACCGCGCCGTCCACCACGCGGAGCGCGGTGGCACCGAAGCCGTCGCCCACCACCGACTTCCCGTTCACGCCGAGCCACACGAACCCGCCCCAGCCCGCGTCGGCCGGCAGCGTGCCCGACGAGTACATCACGCCGCCGCACTTCGGCCACTCGCTGTCGTAGGTGAGGGTGGAGAGCTCGCGCCACGCGGTTCCCGGCTCCTGATCGTTGGCCACCGCGCCCCCATCGCACGCCGGAGCACGCACCGTCGGTGAACAGGCCCGCCAGCGCACGAAGTTGCCGCCGCGGCTGAACGGGAGGATGCGCCAACCGGGGATGCCGGCGATGGCGTGGTCCTGCAACGCCGCGAAGAGCTGGGAGTCCTCGAGGGGGGCCACCTGGAAGGCCACCCCGTCCACCTTCCATGCCGTTGACGGGTCCTCTGCGGCCACGGGCCCTCCTCCTTCCACGAACGTGGCGACACGACTGCAGGCGACAAACAACAGCGCGATCATGGACGGCCGGACAGCCGCTTGAGGCTGATCTGGATGCGCTCGGGGAGGGGAGCGTCGACCTTGCCGAGCTCCGCGAGGTGCGCGAGCGCCGAGTCGATCTCGGAGCGCTTGTAGCCAAGCTGCGCGAGCGCGAGCGGCAGGCCGTCGTCCGGAGCCCGCACCGGCGCAGGACCCGCCGCCGCGAGGCCGCCGGCCACCTTGCCCTTGAGCTCGAGCACGATGCGTTCGGCGGTCTTCTTGCCCACGCCGGGGATCTGGCTCAGCGTGCGCACGTCCGCGCCGTTCACCGCGCGGGCGAATGCGTCGGGATCGAGGCCGCTCACGCAGGCCAGACCGAGCTTCGGGCCGATGCCGCTGATGGCGATGAGCTGCTCGAAGAGGCCCTTCTCATGCGCGTTGGCGAAGCCGAAGAGCACGATGGCATCCTCGCGCACGCTGGTGTGCACCGAGAGGATCACCTGGTCGCGCGCCTCCTCCGCCACCCGGGTGGGCACGAAGAGCTCGTAGCCCACGCCGCCTACGTCCACGACGAGGCGGCCGGGGCCACGCTCCACCACTTCTCCGCGAATCCTCGCGATCATGCTTTCACTCCGGCTTTGAGCGCGATGGCCGTCCACTGGTCACGCGCGGACATGCGGCGAGCTTTGGGCGCTACCACCGCCGGCGCGCCCGACCGGTGGTGGACGAGGTGGGTGAGCGCGATGGCCAGCGCATCGGTCTCGTCGGCCGGCGCTTCCCCCTCCAGACCGAGGAGCGTGCGCACCATGCGGGCCACCTGCTCCTTCTCCGCCTTCCCACTGCCGCTCACCGTCTTCTTGATCGTGCTGGCGTTGTAGGTGTGGAGAGGCAGGGAGGCCACGGCCAGGAGCGCCACGCCGCGGGCCTGCCCGAGCACGAGCGCGCTCGCCGCGGACCGGTGGCTGAAGATCTCCTCCATCGCCGCCTCGTTCGGCCGGTGCAGCGCCACCACGGCGCTCAGCCCCTCGTGGATGGTCCGGAGCCGGATGGGCATGGGGTCGTCCGGACGGCTGCGCACCACGCCCGAAGCCACGGCCCGCAAGCGACCGCCCACGCGCTCCACGACCCCCCAGCCGGTGGTGCGGCTGCCGGGGTCGATGCCGAGCACACGAACGTCGGGAATCACCCGCGTCGGCTATCCTGTCCGCCGTTCGACCGGGCTTGGCGGCCGCCCCCGCAGGGGGCTACGCTCACGGAATGTTCCTGCCCCTGACGCTCGCGGTGGCGCTCGCCGCCGACAAGCCCGAACTGCTGGTCGTGGGCCTCCACCTGCCCGAGGCGATGGGCCAGGCCGCGAACGACGCGGCAGACCGGGCGGTCGACGCGCTGGAGAGCAACGGCAGCATCGACGCGCTCACCCCCCGGGAGGTCAGCCGGCGGATCTCGGGCCGCGAGCCGCTCGTGCTCGAGTCCTTCGGG